>JAKZVK010000621.1:0-2930 GCA_047516085.1 Bryobacterales bacterium | reverse complement strand
GGGTATGGGGGTTCATGTGGTTTGTTGTACTTGGCGTAAGAAAGCATTTCTTGGAATGATGCGGTTTCTTCACTGTAGCGGCGTTCGACGTATTTCCGAATTTCCTGTGCGCCAGTTCGAGCACTCAGAACAGTCACAATGGGATGTTCAACTGCGGCGTGATCTCCTACCGAGCTCCATTTGATCAACCAGGCTCTCATAAATCCCTCCTCATCGACTGTGCTGCGTTGTTGTTCCCTTCGCCCCTTTTGGGCGGAACTCAGCGGGTTCCGGTTTCAAAATGGTATGGGCCGGAGCAGCGAAGCGAGTAAAGATGCTGCCTGTGGCTACAGGCCGGGGAGACTCTCCCAGGCCGGTGGGCGCACCGCCGTCGCCTACATGCGGAGGCCGCGGCTCTGGTACCGGCCCTTGCGCTTGCGTCTGGCTGTCTTCCGGGACTGCTTCTTCGTCTGCTCCCGCTTCTCGGCCTGCTCGCTTTTGCGCTCCCGTTCCCGGCCCTCGGCGAGGTGCTTGTCGTCCCTGGCGAGGGTCTCTCGGATCTCCTCCAGCGCCCACTCCATGCGCTCCTTGTCGGCCGGGATGCCCTCGAGGTGATCGCCGTAGGCCTCGCGGTCGGCGAGGATGCGTTGTCCGGTTTCGACTAAGCGCTCGACCTCCGCGCGCCACTCGCTGTAGCCGTGATGGTCGGCCACCTCGTTGCGCAGATCGACGGCCACTACCTCCAGGACGTTCTCGCGATAAGCGATTTTGCCCTCGACGGCCGTGAGATAATCTTCGACCTCGCGGCGCAGTGCCGTCTCCTCGTCGATGATGATCAGTACGCGCGAGACCTTCCCCTGCAATGCGGGGTCCAAATCCGGGTTATCGGCCAGTGCTTCCATGCGCGCTCGAAGGGCATCGCAGCCCTCCACATAGATGGCGTGGATGCCGGCCCTGTCCGCCCGGGCAAGGTGGCGGTCCCAGTCGCTGTTCAAGGCCTCATAGGCCTCCCGAGCGTCCTGCCTCGCTGCCTCGGCCGAATCGGGTTGTGCCCGTGCCGGGGTCTCGGGTTGCATGACAGCGGTCGCGGGCGTCGTCCCTGGCATGGTTTCGACCGCCACGGTTTGCTCGCGCGGCGCCGTGCGCACCCGGCCTTCGTCCTGCTTGCGTACCTTCTCCTCCCGCAGCGCGTGAGCCGTTTTGAGCATGACGACGCGGCGGTATTTGCCGGCGCGTGCGTGCCGCGCTTCGAATTCGTCGAGGTCCTGCTTCCCGATGCCGGCGCGCTCGCCGAGCAGACGCTCAAAGGTCCGGGGCCGGGTGCGGAAGGGAGAGGCCCGCTTGAGCAACGCCGCGTGTCTGTCGAGTGTCTCCCGGAAAGCCAGGCTCAACGCCACGGTGCCGCCCTCGGCGCGAGTCCGTTCACGAAGCTCGCCCCAGGCCGCCAGCACTTCGCTGCGCTCCGCCGCGAATGCGTCCAAGGCCGCGCCGTGGCGCCAGCCAATGACGGCGTAGCGGATCTCACCTGCGATGCGCGCAAACGCGTTGTCGTTCGCCGACGCATGAACCTTGGGCGTCTCTTCCTGTCCGCCACCGGATCCGCCACCGGATCCACCAACGTGATGCCGCGGATCGTCCTGACGATCCCGCCAAGCGCCGTCGGAGACGTAATCGAGCGCCGCCTCCTTGGGCTGCGAGCGCGACCAGCGTTCCGCAAGATGCTCCCGAATGTCGCTGTCCGTTACCGGCCGCTCCGCCTGGTCCTCGGGCCGCCTGTCGGCGATATCGAAGGCGAGTGGAGCCCGGTTGACATAGATGTCGAGACCCTCGCGGTGGCGGGTCGCGGCGGGATAGATGGTCTCTCGTGCCGGGCGGTCGTCGGCCAGCAGGAAGGCGCGGTCCACGGTCAGACCCTGGGCCGAGGCGATGGTCATCGCATAGCCATAGTCGAGGCGGATATTGTCCTTGTAGTCGCGGATCTCGTCATGACGGAATATCACTCGCCGCCCATCGTCGGTGCGCGCCGTGACCAGGACCGAAGGGGGCTCCGGATTCCGTGCGCCGAACTTCTCTTCCT
This sequence comes from Bryobacterales bacterium, assembly GCA_047516085.1. Taxonomy (GTDB): domain Bacteria; phylum Acidobacteriota; class Terriglobia; order Bryobacterales; family UBA6623; genus JAKZVK01. Next base: position 874 of record JAKZVK010000621.1, on the reverse strand, counting down.
CTGTTACCCTTTGTTTGGGCGTGCTTCCTTCTCCGCGCCGTACCTCCAGGTCCTCGACTGTAACCACGGTGCCGTTGAAGAGCTGCTTCTCCCATTGCGTCGCGCCGATGCGAAGACGGTCGCCCACCGCGATCTCCAGGGGCTCCGTCACCCTCCCGTCCAGGTCACGGCTCACCTCGATGACAGCGCGCTTGACCTCGGGTGTTTGAGCAAGCACTTGCTCCCGCATGAGCCAGGAGAGCGCCCGCGCTTCGGCTCGAGTGCGCGCGAGAACCGCTGTCGAGATGTCCGGTTCCGCTCGCACGTGCTGCGTCCAGTCCTCGACCAGACGGGTTAGAGTCTTCTCCTCGTCGTGACAGAGATGGAACCGTCCCCGCAACCGCCACGCCTCGATCGCGGACACCGCGTCGCCGTCCCGCAGGGCCTCCGACGCCGATACCTGCCACGGCGTGAAGGGGGGCTTCTCCTTCATCGCCTCGTAATCCGCGAGGATGGCGTCCCTCTCCTTCGGCCCCGTGAGGCCGGCCCGGAACCGCGCTTGTTCCGGTGTCTCCCCGTGGACATGGATCAGCACGTCCTCAAGGTCCGCTTTCTGGCGCCGGATGCGGTCCACGCGAACGCTGCCCGCGACGTCGCGGATCAGCCGCAGCCCCGGCCCCGCCTCCACGGGCTGCTGCTGGCGCGTGTCGCCCGCGAACACCACCTTCGCCCCGTGGCGCTCGGAGAGTTGCAGGATGTGATGCGCCTGGCGGGTCGACAGCATCCCCGCCTCGTCCACCACGATCAGGGTGCGCTTGCCGATTTCAACCTGACCCTTGGCCGCGAGCTTCAGCAGCTTGTCCACGCAGTAGGGCCTGGCATCGCAGTCGTCACC
>JAKZVK010000620.1:0-6629 GCA_047516085.1 Bryobacterales bacterium | reverse complement strand
GGGCTCGACCGGCGATCCATCCCGGCTGAACCACTCCGCTTCGCTGCGTTCTGCGTTGCGTTTCGGTCGAAATACACCCGGGCCAGTTCTCCCGGTGGGGGCTCCTCCCTCACGCGCCTTGTCAGCCGGGCGCCTCGCCGGCCAGTTCTCCCGGTGGGGGCCTCGGCGCTCACGTGAGTTTCACCACAGGCTGTTAGGGAACGAGGAGAGAGAAAGATGACCGAATCGCAGCCCCCCCTTCAAACCGCGGACGTGGCGAAGCAGGACCTCAGGCCCGCCGGGCCGGAACTCCGGCGGACGCAGACCATCGCCGGCGCGGCCTTGCTGTTGACCGTGCTGGCCGCGGTCAGCGCCCCGAGGAACCCCGAACCGAGCGATTTCGTGGATCTCGGAGAACGCTTCTTCCCGAACTTCGAGGATCCCGAGGAGGCCATGTCTCTCGAGGTGATCGAGTTCGACGAGGCCACCGCCGAGGCCATTCCGTTCCGGGTCCAGAACGAGAACGGGATCTGGACGATTCCCAGCCACCACGACTATCCGGCCGACGGCAAGGACCGGTTGGCGCAGACCGCCGCCGGGATCATGCTGCTCGAAAAGGACGACTTCCGCTCCGAGAACGTCGCCGACCATCCCTCGCTCGGATTGGTGGATCCGCTCGACGAGGGCGCCGTGTCGCTGGTCGGGCGCGGGCGGCGGGTCACCGTGAAGGCCACGAGCGACCGGGTGCTCGCCGATCTCATCATCGGGCGGCAGGTGCCGGACCGGGAGGGCTCCTATTTCGTGCGGGTTCCGGGGCAAAAGCGTGTTTATGTCTCGCGGCTCGGCGTGGACATCTCGGCGCAGTTCGGAGACTGGATCGAGCGCGACCTGCTGCTCATGGACCGGAACCGCGTGGACGACGCGGTTCTCGAGGACTACACGATCAACGAGCGCACCCTGCAGGTGGACCGGCGCGGGCGGCTCGCGCTCTCCAAGGAGGACGGCGAGTGGACGGCGGAGGGCCTCGGCTCGGATGAGGAAGTGGACTCCTTCGAGGTGAACGAGCTGCTTCGCGCCGCCGATGAGTTGGAGATCGTGGGGGTACGGCCCAAGCCGGAGGGCATCGCCGCCACCCTGACGGGCGATGCCGCCGGCGTATCGAACGCCGACATCCTGTCCTTGCAGAGTCGGGGCTACTACCTGACCCAGGGCGGCAACCTGCTCTCCAACGAGGGAGAGGTTCGGCTCGAAACCGACGAGGGCATCCGTTACACCCTGCGGTTCGGGGAAGTGGTCTACGGCCGGGACGAGGACGTGAGCGCCGGCAGCGAGGAAGAGGACACCGAGGCCGCGGCTTCATCCGGTCCCGCGGAGAACCGCTACCTCTTCGTCACGGCGGAGTTCCAACCTTCGCGGTTCCCCGAGCCGCCGCGCCCTGCGAACCGGGACTACCAGGACAAGCCGTCCGACGAACTCACCGACGAGGACCGGGAGAACCGCGACCTCGCCCGGGCCTGGGACCGCTGGGAGGACGACGTGACCCAGGGCCGGGAACTGGAAGAGACCCTGACCCGGCGCTTCGCCGACTGGTACTACGTCATCTCCCAGGACAGCTTCGAGAACATCCGCAAGACCCGCGACGACCTGGTCCGCGACCAGAGCTGAGGGAAGGAGAGCCATGGATACCGGATTTGACCCGCTTCTCCACGAAGTGAGAAACGCCTTCCCGCGGCTGCTCGAAGTGACCCCGATCGCTGTTGACGTGAAACCTTCTCCGATCCCGGAGGAGCCGGGCGTATATGTCTTCTATGCAGATGGCAAGCCACTCCGCGTAGGCACAGCACAAGATCTGCGCAAACGCGTCAGGCAGCACCACAGAGGGAACCACCGAAACGCGGCGTTCGCGAAACGCTTGGCCCGCGAAGAAACGCGCATTAAGGGGTCATACCAGGAAGGCTGGGATGAACAGGTGGAGAAGCATCCGCAGCTCGGGAAGGCATTCGAGGAGGCCAAGAAAAAAATTCGCACGATGTCGGTCGCGTGGCTGGAAGTGCCCGATGCCGATTGCCGATACCTGTTGGAGTTCTACGCAGCCAAGGAGTTGGGGACGCCCCACAACGATTTCAGCGAGACCTGACGCAGCGAACCTGCGACGCGCCGACTTCTCTTGAAGCGCGGCGAGTGGAGGGAACGCCGGTGTTCACACCGGCACCGCGGCCCGCCGGGCCGCGAGACGCGCGCGGCCGATCCGGTCGATGGTTTGGGAGGCCAGGAAACCCCGACCTCCAGGTCGGCGCCCCGCCGCGCGAAGCGCAGCGGAAGCACGTACAGACTGCCCCACGGGTAGGGGCCGCCACCGCCGCCCGAGAGGGCCGCTAGGAACTGCGCCGTTCGGTGGGCATAGACCCCGACGAGTTCGTCGTCGAAATCGGGCAGCGACCCGGAGACGTCGCGCCGGGATCCTCTGGCCCCGCTCCACCGAACCCGCCCCGGAAGCCACCGTCTCCTCCACGGGTAAGGTACTGACGGTTTCATGACGATTCCCCTCCACACGGAAGAGCAATTGGCCGAACTTCGAGCCATGCCGAAGCGGGTGACGAATCCTCGAGCGCAGTGGACGCAAAAGCCCAGCGGAGAGCCAGCCTACCGGCAGCGTTCGTTCAAGGTGTGTGGTGACGCCGACGAGAAGGCTCGATTCGAGATCTACCAGCGCGAGCATCTTGAGGACAAGACGGACTTCTCTTCCGGGGTCGCAGCGATCCTCCGCGACGGTTCGCGCCTGATGCTTGCGCGCTACAACGGGTCGTCGCACGAACATGGGGATATCGCGTACAAGCCACACATCCATCGGGCGACGGAGAGGGCGATGACGGAGGGACGGAAGCCGGAGTACCACGCAGAAGCAACCGATCGATACCGGACGGTGCACGGTGCCCTGGCCTGTCTCTACGATGACTTCGGGATATCGCGCGACCCTGACAAAGTGCCGCATGACCAGAAGAGTCTGCTGTGATGGACTTTGATCTCAGTTCGCTGGAGCGGCGGCTCTGCGAGGCGCTGTGTCAGGAGGTTCGGTTCGTGAATCGCCCGGATGGCGCATTGATGCTACGGACGGGTTTCGAGTTTCCCGACGGAGATCGCTTCCCAATTCATGTCACCGAGATCGGTTCCGGCGGGGTGCGGCTGTCTGATTGGGGACACACCTTGATGCACCTCAGCTACGAACACGATATTGACGCTTTCCTGAAAGGGACGCGCGGTGCGCTCCTAGACCAGATCGTCGCCGAGGCGAATATCCAACGGAAAGGGGCCGTGCTCAGTGTGCACACAGCGATCGAGGAGCTTCCCGTGGCGATTTTCCGCTACGGCCAAGCCTTGACGCGTATCTACGACCTGAGCTTCCTCTCACGGTCTGGCGTCCGATCCACCTTCTACGACGATTTGGCTGACATTCTGTCGGGGTTGGTTCCCGACGACAGAATCCAGGTGGATCACATCCCGACGGAGGTTCCGAACGCGGATGCATATCCCGTGGACTACCGGATCGAGGCCATCGGAGGCAACTCGCTGTTCCTGTACGGAGTCCCGAACCGCGACAAGGCTCGATTGACGACGATCATGTTGTCGCACTTCCATCGCCATCAACTGCAGTTCGATTCGCTGCTCGTATTCGAGAATCAGGAAGAGATTCCGCGGCGCGACCTGGCGCGTCTTTCCGATGTCGGCGGAGAGATGGTCTCGTCGCTCAACGCGCAGGACGACTTCTCGCGGAAACTCTTGCGGCGAGTAGCATAGGCGCTGCTGTATTGGCGATTTCGCCCGCCTGTTGGCGGGCGACGCCGGTCAGATCAGACCGGCATCGCTGCCCGCAGGGCAGCGAAATGCGCACTGCCGGCCTATTTGACGGTTCGTGAGAGCCGGACTGCCGACCTCCGGTCGTCATCGCCCGCCGCAAGCGGGCGAGACTTTCACTGCGATGTCCCTCGGTGCCTCGCTGGTGGCCGCCATCTCAGTCGAGCGCGTGGTGCAGAGGTCGGTCGCTGAGGCTGAAAATCCATCCCTGCGCCGATCAGCCGCATCACGAACCGGTGGCAGTCGAACACGGTTTCCGTAACCTCAGGGGATTTCAGGCTGACACCCACGGGGATGATCCCATTGGGGGAGTCTTTACTCGGATGAACCCGGCATCGCCCGCCGGCGCCGGGCGGGCGCCGGTTGGCTATTGGACCAGCCGAACCACGATCAGGAGGTTCCTTGCACGTGATGCGGCGACGTAGCGATGGTTCGCCGTGACGCGGTCGCCGGCAGGAAGATCCAGAAGAATCACGACGTCACGTTCCAGACCCTTGAACCGGTGGAGCGTTTCGAACACCACATGGCGGCTCCGCGATGAACCATGCGATCGTTCGTCCCGGTCGTCGAGGTTCACGAGTTCGAAGCGCCCGGCCCGGTGGTCGCCCGAGAAGGGGGAGTTCTTGAGTCTGCGGGTGGAAACGATGGCGATTGCGTCGGGGGCGACGCCTTCCTTGAGCACCAGTCGTTCGAGCCGATCCACGACCTTCTGAACCACCTCGGCGTCGCTGTTGCAGGTGATTTGCTCGACCGGCCTGCCTTCGGGCGCCCCGGCCCTGACTCTCGATTCGGTCCCGACCAGGCCGGCCGCGTAGCTGGCGATCCGCCTCGTGTTGCGGCAGTTGTGGACCAATTTGTGTTCGATGACCTCGAGCGCTTCGGGAGGGCCACCCCCATAGATCCGCTGGTTCGGATCATAGAAGGCGTAGAGCGTGCCTTCCCGGCCGCGTCGCAACGCCGAGTCCAGGCACAGCCACCAGTCGGGCAGGAAGTCCTGCGCTTCGTCCACCACGATGGCGTCGTACCTCTCATCGGGAAGCTGCTCCAGGGCTTCCAGGAGCATCATCGGCGCTTCCTCCAGGTAGAAGGTGATGCGGCTGTTCTTGACATCCGGCTGCCGGGGCTCGAAACGACCCAACCCGGCACGGTGCGCCAGACGGCGCCCAAAGCCGTGGAACGTCTCGACTTCGAAACCGTCCGCTTGCTGGCTGAGATCCCGCGCCAGCGGTTCGTTGAAACACAGCAGCAGCACGCGCTGGCCGGTGGTGGCCAGGCGCCGCGCCTTTTCCATTGCCAACACGGTTTTGCCGGTTCCGGCCGCACCTTCGATCGCCGCGCGGTTGTGGGCCGCGAGGTTGTCGAGGATCGTCGCCTGCTCTTCGGTGAGGTGCCAGAGCTTCTCGTTGTCCTCCTTGAACTGAAGGGCCAGGCTGGAAGCGGGTGGGTATCGCACCCTGAGCGTCTGCACGAGCGCCTTGACGCCGGCGGTGGAAAGAGGCGTTCTCCGGTTGCCAAGACAGCGGAACACTCGATCCAGGGCGTTCTCGACGTTCATCAAGTCGCTGCGATCAACGATGACGTCGCGAGGGAAATCCGGCCCAAGGTCACCCGGGCATTCGATGTCGGGAAGGACGACTCCCCAGCCGTATCCACAGCGGAACCCCCTGCCGCCAAAGCCGGGAGCCTGCTCCCAGTACTCGGCGATGGTGTGGATGGCGCTGCTCGCCTGCTGCCCCGGATCCTTGATTTCGTGCGTCCTGCCGTGGCGATCGACAGAAGACCACCCGGCGGCCGTTCTTTGGACCCATCCTCCCTTGACTTCGAGGCCGATCGCGCCGCGTGACGGGTCCAGGACCAGAAAGTCGAGCTCGCCTTCCTGGGTTCTGCGGTGCTGGGGAATCAGAAAACGCTGACTGTGGATCACCGTCCACGTGGATGGCAGCGCGAACTCGAACCGCTCATAGACGCGTCGTTCCGAGTCCGGCGTCTCTGGAGCCAGCCTCGGAGGAATCATTCGTGCCATGCGATCTCCAATCGTTCCGCGGGTCGGCGTTGCGCCCCGCTCGAGGCGGCCTCAACCAGCCCTGACCACCACCACGTAGTCCCGCTCGATCTCCGCGCGGAAGCTCTCGGGTAGCCGCGCCCAGTCCCGGGCCTCGACGAAGAATGGGATCGTGGAGTCCCGGAACGCTTGGGAAAGCCCCGCGAGCGTCTCCAGCGGCAGGGGCTCCAGGCCCGGGGCACGCAGGACGAGGTCCAGATCGCTGCCCGGGTGGCTTCGCCCGTTGACTCGGCTTCCGTACGCCCAGGCCTCGACCCCCGGGGCGCAGGCCGCCAGGATCTCCTCGATTTTGCTCCGGTGTCGGGGCAACAGGCTCAGCCGATCATCCATCGCCGTGTGCGTGCAGCCTCCGTGCGAGGGACTTCGAATCCAGGAGGAATTGCGGGAGCTGCCGGACAGCGGATTCGGCGAACCCTTCGCCGTATTCGTGCGCCGTATCGTTTCGGCTGTCCCGGTATTCGAGCCATCGCTCGCATTCGTCGGCTTCGAGCAACTCGTGCTGGGCGGCGGTGCGGAAGACGGCCTTGAAGGTCAGTTCGGCGGCGGCCCGATTCGAGGGGGTCCAGGCGCTGATCTTCTTCCGCAACAGTTTTCCGCGATGGTATGCAGGTTACGAAGGACGGCGTCCTGCACGAGGTGAGACTCATAGAAGACGGATCGGTCATCGCCGGTGTATTCGCGGATGCGGGCGATGCGGGTACGGACGTGTTCCAACAGGGCCAGATCGGTGTCCACG
>JAKZVK010000619.1:0-2764 GCA_047516085.1 Bryobacterales bacterium | reverse complement strand
CCCGAGGACCGCCTCGGCATCGTCGGGGCCAACGGCAGCGGCAAGACCACGCTGCTGAGGATCCTCGCCGGCCTGGAGCACCTCGACAGCGGTACGATCACGCGCCAAAAAGCCCTCAAGATCGGCTACTTGCCACAAGACGGCCTCTCGCTCTCGGGACGTACCCTGTTCGAGGAGTGCCTGAGCGCGTTCGACGAAGCGCTGGCGCTTGAGCGCGAGCAGGAAGACCTGGCGCACAAGATGGCCGAGCTCGATCCGGCCGGCACGGAATACGAGGCCGTCGCCGACCGCTACCAGTGGGTCGCCGACCGCTATCAGGCGCTCGACGGCTACACCAAGGAAGCGCAGATCGGCACCGTGCTGCACGGGCTGGCCTTCCCGAAACAAGATTGGCACCGCCGCACCGAAGAGTTCTCCGGCGGTTGGCAGATGCGCATCGCCTTGGCGAAGCTGCTTCTCGAAAAGCCGAACCTGCTGCTACTCGACGAGCCGACCAACCACCTCGATCTCGAGGCGCGCAACTGGCTCGAAGGTTACCTCACGGAGTACCCGTTCACGTTCCTCGTCATCTCGCACGACCGCTATTTTCTTGACGTCACGGTCAAGAAGGTGTTGGATGTGTGGAACAAGAAGGTCCACTTCTATTCGGGCAACTACACCAAGTTCAAGGTGGGCAAGGCGCAGCGGCTGGCACAGCTCCAGTCGTCTTACAAAAATCAGCAGGACTACGTTCATCACCTCGAAGCCTTCATCAGCCGCTTCCGCGCCAAGGCGACCAAGGCGAAGCAGGTGCAGAGCCGCATCAAGGAATTGGAGAAGGTCGAGCGCATCGAGGTGCCCGAAGAGGAAGCGACGATCCACTTCAAGTTTCCGCAGCCGACGGCCAGTGGACGCGTGGTGGCGCAGTTCGAAAACGTCGCCAAGAGCTACGGCTCGCTCGAGGTGTTCCGCGACGTAAGCTTCACGATCGAGAAGAGCGATCGCATCGCCCTGGTGGGCGAAAACGGCGCCGGGAAATCGACGCTCATCCGCATGCTGGCCGGCGAGGAGCCGTTGACTGCCGGGACCTCCAAAACGGGTCACAAGGTCGAGGTCGACTACTTCGCGCAGGACCAGTACAAGGTGCTCGATGCCGACGCGTGCCTGCTGGACGACTTGATGAAGGCGGCCCCGCGCTCGTCCGATAGCGAACTGCGCGGGCTACTCGGGTCCTTTCTGTTCTCGGGCGACGATGCCTACAAGAAGATCGGCGTGCTGTCGGGAGGCGAGAGGAACCGCTACGCGCTGGCGCGAGTGCTGGTGCATCCGAGCAACTTCCTATTACTCGATGAGCCGACAAACCACCTCGATATGCGCGCCAAGGACGTGTTGTTGAACGCCTTGCTCGACTTCACCGGCACGGTCGTCTTCGTCTCGCACGACCGCTATTTCATCGACAAGCTGGCGACGAAAACCTATGCGGTGGGCGACGGCCGGGTGATCGCCTACCCGGGCAACTACGAAGACTACCTGTGGCAAGCGGAACGCGGCAGCCAAGCGGGACGTGAAAGCGAGGCCGCCAAGGTGAGTGAGACGCTCGAAGCCGCCTTGCAGTTCGCCCGCGGTGGGCAGCCCAAGGACGAGTCCAACGGCACGCCGCCCTCGAAGCGTCGAATGAACCCGATTCAGGCGAAGCGGTTGAAGAAGCAGGTCTCCGGCGCGGAATCGGAAATCGCGCGGCTCGAGGCCGAGATTGAGCAACTTCAGGAGACCCTCACGAGTTCCGCCGGCGATCACAAGCAGTCGGGCCAGATCGTCACCCGCATGGAGGAACTGCGCACCCGCATGACCGAGTGTGAGCGGCAGTGGGAAGAGTTCAGCCAGAAGCTCGAAGCTGGGGTGTAGGCGCGGACCTTGTGACCACCTTCATGAGCTTTGAACCTACCAGAGCATGCGTAAACTCGCTTGTAGCGGTGGTCCGCTGTGTCCCTCTAGTATGGAGTTTGGACTGATTGCGTTGAGGCGCGAGCGACTCAGCGGCGCCGGGGTGGACACAGCGGTCCGCCCCTACAAAATGCCAAGCTCTGTTTGCTCCTGTCATCCGTCGCACGCGCGGAGCGGACCGCCCGGCCCGCTTCAACGCTCGCTCTCCTGTTCAATGGTAATGACCTGCTTTACGCCAACCTAGCCGACGACCTACCGCCCACCGCCAGGCCAACGGACCTCAAGCCGATCAACCTCCGCCTCCGCCCTCCAGGCAAATCAGCCCTGGCCCTTCTGAACCCGATAGACCGAGTAGTGGTCGTCCCGGTAGGCCTGTTCGGTCTGGTAGCTGTCGCGCATGAGTTCCTCGAAACGCCTCGTGAAGACGGTGGGGAGCACGACGAAGTCATAGTCGTAGCGGGCGAGGAACTGCCGAGCATTCCCGGTGCACTGCTTAAGGCCTGCGCGGCAACTGATGAAGTGGAATTGGGCGGGCTTGGGAGCGTACCCCCGCGCCGCGTTGTCCAAGCTAAGAATCAGCGAGTCCGGCTTCACGTGATCACCGAGATAGTCGACAGCGCCGTAGTAACGGACGGTCTCGGTGAGGTACTGGTGCTTGTCCATTTGGCCGGCAAAGTAACGAAGCTGTGGGCCGCTGATTTCGGTGATCATCGCCGGAAGCATGGCGAACATCATGCTGTAGACGAGAGCCCCCTCGATCAATCCACGTGTCCATTTGCCCGATGTTTCATAGAAATGAAAAGTCCGGACAGTAGTAAGGAGGAACAGAATAATGAACGTG
>JAKZVK010000618.1:0-2975 GCA_047516085.1 Bryobacterales bacterium | reverse complement strand
ACGGCGTGGATTGGACTTTGTCCTCCGCCACGTGGAGGAGAGCCCCCAGGAGGGGCTGGCCGTCACTTCGATCAAGGGAACCCAGATCCAGCGCAAGCTAGGTCCCTACATCGACACCTTTCTTACCTCCACGCTGCTCGCCGAAATAGACGGCGAAATGCACCTGGCGAAATCCAACGAGCGCGTCCGCCTCGCACTCCAAAAATGCGTCAACAAGATCGAGGAGAACCAGCAGGCCGACGGCAGTTGGAACGTCGCCGGCGGATGGGCCCCGATCCTGGGGACCGCCATGGCCTCTCGGAGTCTGTTCGAGGCCAAACAGAAGGGGCTTGACATTGACGGCGAGGTTCTGGCTCGCGTCGACGACTACACGAAAGCCAGCGCCAAGCCGGCGGCCGGTGTCGCCGGCGGTCGTGGCGCCAGAGTGTTCGCCGCCGATGCCAGCTCTGCCGGCGTCTCGCTGTACAAGAGCGCCCAGGTGCTCGAACAGCTCAGCCGCACCGAAGAAGACCGCGAGCGGAACGCGAAGGAAATCGCCGCCGTCAGCGGCCAGCTCTCGAATGCGCGCTTCGTGCGTGGTTTCGGTTCGATGGGCGGGGAGGAATTCTTCTCCTACCTGAACATCAGCGACAGCCTGCGTCGGACGGGCGGGAAAGAATGGCGGGAGTGGAACCCCAAGATCAAGACGCAGCTCGTCCGTCTGCAAAACGAAGACGGTTCTTGGGCGGGCCATCACTGCATCACGGGCCGTGTGGCGGTGACCAGCGCCGCTATCCTCACCATGCTCGTCGACCGGACGCCTGTCGAAACAGCCAATGAGTCGACGAAAGGCTAAGCGGCCTAGCGGGCATTTCTCACGACAAAACAGTAGGGGCAGGCCGCTGCGCCTGCCCCGAGAGATTCTCGCGGGGTTGGGTTGGGTGATCGAATGGGACGGGCTGTGACCAGGTTGGTGAAACGTAGTCCCGTAGCGCGAGGCTGGGCCGCCGTTTGGCCCAGACCCGCGGCTTTTGATTTCGAAGAGACCTACGGGGGCCATGGGCGCCGCGCGCTGACTCGGGCCGGGTGCCGAGAAGGGATCCCCGCGCTTTTGGCCGCGCAACCTCAGGGCGGGCCTATCGCGTGCTTCGACCGTCAGCTGGTGAGCAATGCGACCTAGCAACCTGTGGCAAGAATCGCTGGCGCGGGTAATCCTGCCCGCGGGCTTGCGAAGCCGGTCTGATCGCTTCCCCAAACCGCAAAGCCCGCACCCGCCGGCTGACAACCCTTCTCCACAATCGCCACAGGCTGTTCGGGTTGGCTTGGCGGAATCCATCCGGAGCGAGGAGACCTTCTCGCGCCGCGATTTTTTTGCCGCCGCCCTGACGGTCGCGGCAGGCCTTTCCGCCGCCTGCCGGCCAGTCCCGGCCGAACACGCGAATCTCTCCGCTGATCTCGCTCCGGCAAGGGCCGCGCGCTACCTGTGGGCGCGGCAGTCACAGGATGGCGGCTGGCACAGCTCAACTTACGGACTACTTGGCTCCGGCCAGTCGCTGACTCCTTTTGTGCTGGACGCTTTGGCGCACGTGCCCGCCGATGTTCTGGTTCCGCCCGCGGAAAAACTCGCCCGGGCGATAGCATTCGTTCGCCATCACACCGACGCCGCCGGAGCCGTGGGTCGAATGGATCCGCTGCTCCCCGATTACCCCAACTACTCGACCGCCCTCGCCGTGACGGCTCTTTGCCGTGCTCGGCCTCCCGGGTGGGAGCAGGATGTAGCCGCCATGGTGGAGTATCTGCGCCGCCAGCAGTTCACCGAGGCCAATAGCTGGCAGCGGGACGACGCACCTTACGGCGCCTGGGGTATGGGAGGCGACCGCCGGGTCCCGCCCAGCCCCGGTCACGTCGATCTGTCGATGACGCGGCATGTGCTGGAAGCGCTATCCGCCGCCGGGGTTCCTCCCGCTGACCCGGCATTGCGGAAGGCCGCGGTGTACGTCGAGCGCTGCCACAACTTCGACCCTGCCCGGCCGGACGCCCGAGATGGCGGCTTCTACTTCTCGACCGTCGTCCTCGATGCCAACAAAGCGGGATCGGACGGCGAGGGCTATCGAAGCTATGGAACCGCCACGGCCGACGGTATTTTGGCGTTGCTGGCTATGGGCCGCTCGCCCGAGGATGAGCGCGTCGAGGCGGCGAGAAGTTGGCTCGAGTCACATCACCTTCCCGACCGCGCCACGGGCTTTGTCGGAGAAGCCTACCAGCGTTGGCCGGGCGGCCTGCGCTTCTACTACGCCGCCTGTGCGACGAAAGCCCTCCGCAAGCTCGGCGCCGCGCGATCGCAGTCTGTCTCACGATCTCTTCGAAGCGAACAAACTCCGGACGGAAGCTGGTCCAACCCCGAAGACCTGGTCAAGGAAGACGACCCGCTGATTGCCACGCCGTTTGCGCTGCGGGCGTTGTTGAACGAGAAGGCGGCCAGCGGCGGACGACGCGACCATGCTACGTAGCCGAACACCGCCTCGGTCTCGGTAGTCCCTGCTGAAGAACCTCTATTCCGCATTCTTCCCGAGGACTCAAACGCTTCCGCCCGCGACGGCTATAATGGTTCTGGACCGGGCGGCCGAGAGCTACTAACTTGGCTGCAATCACGCGGGTTTCGCTTTTCCGACGGTTGTCCATTTCGATTCGTCGCGCTATGGCCACAAAGAGATCGCCGACTCCATGGCTCCTGAGAAAACGTTACTGCGACGGGTTGGTAAGGCCATTCATGAGTTCCGCATGACTCGCCACGGCGACCGTATCGCCGTGGGCGTTTCGGGGGGCAAGGACTCGCTGACACTTCTCGACGCCCTGTTGTCGCTCCAGAGAAAGTCTCCGACGAAATACACCTTGCAGGCCTTCACCGTGGAACAGGGTAAATTCACCCGCCCCATCGAGCCGCTCGCCGACTACTTGAAAACGCGGAACATTCCCTGGACCTATTACCGCGACGA
>JAKZVK010000617.1:0-3973 GCA_047516085.1 Bryobacterales bacterium | reverse complement strand
GCCGCTGGGTCAGCTCGGCCTCCGACGGGTCGCCTACATGCACGGCCGCGAAGACCTCGTCGATGCTGCCGTCTCCGCGGAAGAGCCGATAGACCTCCTGCATAGGCACGCGGCCATCCTGGCCCACCGGCAGTATCGCCTCGCGCGCTTTCTCGGCACCCACCAGACCGGCGTTACACAGCACGTGCCAAACCGCGTTCTCCACGTCGTTTGCGTTCACCGTCTGATGCAGTTCGAATTGACGCTTGCCGTCTTCATACCGCCCGGCGTAGTAGTACGAGATACCGCGCTGCCAGTGGTGAGGCTCGTCGTCGGGTTTCAGTTGGATCGCAAGCGAGAAGTCCTCGATCGACGCTTCGATATTGCCGCGCCGGAACTGCAATGCGCCCCGAACGTTGAGCACATCGGGCAGCCCCGGCTCCATCGCTAGGACGAGGTTGTAATCCTTGAGCGCCTTGTCGAACTCCCGCCTGAAGTCATAGGCTTGGCCGCGAACGTAATACGCATTGGGACTGCGCGGGTCCAACGCGATCGCCTTGTTGGCCAACTCCAGCGCATCGTCCCATTGCGCCAGCCGCGATGCCTGCAGAGCGTCGTAGAGGTACTCGGTCGCATTCGGCGGCTCGCCCTCCTGCGCCCGTCCCGGCAAGGACACAAGCAGGACGCATATCAGAACGCCGGGACACGATAAGCCGCGACGAGCCATGAGGGTCCGAAACACTCTATTCATGATAAGCCAACCACCAGACGATCCACGCTCTGCGCCATCCGAAACTCCGTACCCCAAAACCTCTACCGGGGCTCCTTCCGCTCGCCCGCCAGCAGATCAATTCCGCTGGACGCTAGCTGTATTACTGCCGCACAATGGGTGCTCCTCACGGCGGCGCTACGATGTATGGCACGGGGTTGTGTCGAACCGGACAGTCCCATCAACCCCAGTCCCATCAACCGATGCAGCTCTCCAACCCCACTTTGATGCGCTGCCTGTACCGCGTGCATCAGGCCAGGATCCATCTGCGCTCGGCGGGCGCTTGGTTTCGCGGCTACGTCCGCTACCTCCGGCCGGGCACTCGCGCCTATCGCCGCCACGTCCGCGAGGAGCTAAAACACTTCGGCGAAGTGCATTCGGAAGAAGACAACCAGACGGTCGGACAAGAGAACCTGTTTGAACCCGCGCCGCCAGCCTGGGACGAGATCCACACACTGGCTAAGGCTCTCATTCGACAGCAGACCGGCAACGATGTAGACGGGCATGTCATCTCACGCCTGTGGGCCCGCCCGAAGGTTCGGCTGCTGTCGCTCGGCTCCGGCCCAGGCGGCGTCGAGCTTGGCTTTGCGAGGCAGGCGCCCGAGTCCGACATCGTCTGCATGGACCTCAACCCCAACCTGCTGCGCCTGGGCGAGGAGCGCGCGCAAGCCGAGAACCTCCCCGTCCGCTTCGAGCCGGCCGATCTCAACTCCGTTACTCTGCCGGCGGATGCATTCGACATTGTCTTCTGCCACGCCTCCCTCCACCACTTGATCGAGCTCGAATCGATCATCGAGCAAATCAAGCGGACCCTTCGCCCCGGGGGCGAGCTGATCGTGGTCGACGTCATCACGCGCCACGGCTACCGCATGTGGCCGGAAACGCGCAAGGTCGTCCGCGACTTGTGGAGCACCCTGCCGGAACGCTATCGCGTCAATCACACCGCCTATCCGCGCAAGGCGGTGGACAGGCGAATATGGGAGGCTGATACGCGTCCGTCGAGCATGGAGTGTATTCGCTCGGGAGACATCTTGCCGCTGTTGTACGCCAACTTCGAGACCGAGGCCTTCGTCCCCTACTTCAGCATCAGCCGGCGATTCTTTGACACCATGTACGGCCCCAACTACGACCTCTCGCGGCCACTCGACCGCGCCATCCTCGACTGGATTTGGGAAATAGACCGTGAGTACCTGCGCACCAACACCCTCCGCCCCGAAACGTTCTTCGGGATCTACAAGCTTTCGCCCATTCGCTGAAATTCCAAGCCGCCCCCTCCAACTTGCCTGTGGGATAGTTGTTGCATGCTACGAGCCCTGCCCCTTCTTCTCGTCTTGGTCACGCTGCCGCTCCCGGCCCAAACACCCACACTTCACCGCCTCATTTCGACGCCCGAGACCGTGGTCTTCGGCTACTACGACGCCGCCACGCCGCCGGTGCTGAGAATCAAACCCGGCGACCACGTCGAGATCACAACGTCGATGATCGCCAGCCCGCAGATGCTCGAAGAGGCCGGCGTGCCCTCCGACCAGATCAAGCCGGCGCTACGCGCCATCCACACCCAGGTCACCGACCGCGGCCCCGTCCCGCACATCCTGACCGGACCGGTCTACATCGAGACCGCGGAGCCGGGCGACGTACTGGAGGTGCGGATTGAGTCGATCCGGCTGGCTGTGCCCTACTCGTTGAACCTCTTCATCCCCGGCAAAGGAGTTCTGCCGGATGACTACCCTTACAAGCGCGTCAAGATCATCCCGCTGGACGAGCAACGCATGGTGGCCGACTTCGCCTAGGGCATCGAGATTCCGCTACGGCCGTTCTTCGGCAGCATGGGTGTCGCGCCGCCCAAGGAGTTGGGACGCATCAGCAGCGCTCCCCCGTGGATACACGCGGGCAACCTCGACAACAAGGAACTCGTCGCGGGGACGACGCTCTTCATCCCCGTTCACGAACCGGGCGCTCTATTTCTGGTCGGTGACGCCCATGCCGCGCAAGGTGACGGCGAAGTCGATGTCACTGCGCTTGAAACCGCACTCACCGGCACCTTTCGTTTCCTGGTCCACAAAGGCCAACGGCTGCGCTGGCCGCGCGCCGAAACCCCGACCCACTTCATGACGATGGGATTTCACGAAGACCTCGAGACCGCCATCGAGATCGCGTTGCGAGAGATGATCGACTTCCTGGTGAGCGAAAAGGGTCTTAGCCGCGACGACGCCTACATGCTCTCGAGCAACGCCGTCGACCTGAACATCACCCAACTCGTCGACGGCAAGAAGGGCATCCACGCGACCGTGCCGAAAGCGATCTTCGTAAGCCCGCGACGCTGATCTTTGGACCTCAAACCGGCGAACCGGTATGTAGGGGCACAGCATGCTGTGCCCGGGCTCGAGTCGAGTCCGCCGTTCAAAGCCGCCGCGCCCGGCATGCCGCTGAGCTGTCTCGATTAGCGTGGCCCTGGGCGGTATTGGACAGGCTAGCGTCTTTCCCATCGCCCTTTCAGGGCTCCGTCGCAAAGAGGTTCGCTACCTAGGGTTCCGCCGAGGACGGCTTCACCCTAGGCTAAAATCCAACGCCGCTTCGCGGCTTGCGTCCGGTGTGAGCGGGTGGAGCGAGGTCGGCATGAGGATCTTCCGGCCAAGCGGACCGACGGTCTTGCGTGTCGGGGTGCACGGGCGCGGCATAACGATCTATCTTCACTTCACCCCGTACTTCTCAATCGCCTCTTCGTTCAACTCCAACCCCAGGCCCGGCTCGGACGGAATGTCTAGCATCCCGTCCTTGGCAACAATCCGTTGCTTGGTGACGTGCTCGCGCAGAGTCGTTCCCTCCTCCGCGGCGAACTCGCAAATGAACGAATTCGGCACCGAGTTCAAGAAGTGCAGCGCCGCCGCCACGTTGATGTAGGTCGTGAACCCGTGGTTGGCCACCGGCAGCCCGCGATCAACCGCCAGGCTCGCAATTTTCATCGCTTCGGTAAAGCCGCCTACGCGCGTCAGGTCGATCTGCACGACGTCGACCTTGCCGCGGTCCATCAGCTCGATGTATGAGAGCCGGTGGCTTTCCTCTTCCCCAGCGGCGATGCGCAGATGCGTCGCCTCCGACAGCTTGCGATACCCATCGTAGTCGTCCGGAGCGAGAGGCTCTTCCAACCAGAAGATGTTGTAGTCCGCGAACGCGCGCGCGCGTTGAATCGCCGTCTTGGCGTCCCACACCAGTCCGGCGTCGATC
>JAKZVK010000616.1:0-6160 GCA_047516085.1 Bryobacterales bacterium | reverse complement strand
GGCCGCTACGAATATATCGAGGCGCAGCGCGAGGAGGTCGAAGGCGGCGTCAAGGTGATTTTCGAGACCCGCCCGAGCTGGTTCGTCGGGCTGGTCACCGTGGAGGGCGCGGCCGCCCCGCCGAGCGCCGTCCGTCTGGCGAACGCCGCGCAACTCAGTCTGGGCGACCGCTATCTCGAAGAGAACGTTGCGTTCGCCCAAGAGCAGATGCGCGAGCTTCTCCGAAACGACGGCCTGTTTCTCGCCCGCGTCGAAGGCGAAACCCAACCGAACTCCGAAAACCAGCAGCAGGACGTCAAGTTCACGATCACGCCTGGGCCGCGAGCGACCATCGGGCGGATCTTTCTGACCGGCAAGGCAGAGCGGGCCACGCCTCCGCTGACGCCGGAACTGGTGCGCCGCATCGCCAAGTGGGGCGAAGGCTCCACGTACACTCAGAAGCGCATCGACCGCGGCCTGGAACGGCTCGGCAAGTATTTCCAGAGCGACCAACACTGGCAGTCCGTAACTCGCGTGGCCGGACGGCAGTTCAATGCCGATGCCCACCAAGTGGACTTGGTGGTCGACATCGATCCCGGCCCGCTGGTGCGGATCGAAGTCGAGGGCGCGGAGTTCTCGAAGCGGCAGCTTCGGCGCTACCTGCCGGTCTATGAAGAGGGCGTAGTGGACGACGATTTGCTGGCCGAGGGCGCTTCGAATCTTCGCGACTTCTTGCAGACACGCGGGTACTTCTCGGCCCAGGTCACGCCTCTGTTACAGCGACAGAACGAAGATGAAGTCCTGGTGACCTATCAAGTCGAGCCGGGCCCGCGGCAGGAGTTGGTGCGGGTCGAAATCACAGGTAATCGGTTCTTCGACCTCGAGACGATTCTAGAACGGATGCTGGTGAGGGACCAGACGGTCGATGTGCGACGGGGGCGCTTCAGCGAGAGTCTCGTGGAGCGAGACCGCAGAGCGATCGAGGACCTCTACCGCTCGAACGGCTTTCGAAACGTTCAGGTCACGCCCAGTTGGCAACGGGACTATCGCGGCCGCGAAAACGAGATGGCCGTGTTCTTCCGCATCGACGAAGGCACGTTGACACTGGTGGAAGGGTTGGTGATCGAGGGAGCGGAGGCGATTCCCCAGCAGGACTATCGCGACCTTCTGGCGTCGAGTCCCGGACAGCCCTACAGCGAGGTCAGCATCGCCACGGACCGTGACCTGATCCTGGGCCGGTATTTCGATGCCGGCTATCACAATGCGGAGTTCCGTTGGCGGGCAGTACCGGGCGAAGACCCGGACCGCGTGACGCTGGAGTACGAAATCCACGAGGGAATGACGCTGTTCGTGCGCCGCCCGCTCGTTTCGGGCTTGAGCCACACCCGTCCCTCGCTCGTCGAGGAGCAGATTCAGATCGTTCCGGGCGAGCCGCTTTCGTCGAACGCCATGTTCGAAACGCAACGGCGGCTGTACGACCTGGGGATCTTTTCGAAGGTCGACGTTAGTCTGCAGAACCCCGATGGCGACGAACCGTCGAAGAACGTGCTGGTGCAGGTGACCGAAGGCCGGCGCTGGACGGCGGGCATCGGCGGCGGCGCGGAGTTCGCCCGCATCGGCGGGAACGCCAGTGACCTCAGCCGGCCCGTGGGCAGCGCTACGTTCAGTCCCCGGGTGACCCTGGAGCTGACGCGGTTGAACGTACGCGGCATCGGTCACACGATGAGTTTGCGGACGCGTTTTTCAAGCTTGCAACAGCGTGCGCTGCTGACCTACGAAGCGCCGCGCTGGACGGGCTCAGACAAGTGGCACATGACGATCAGCGGCTTGGCCGACACCTCGCGCAACGTGCGGACGTTCACCGGATCACGCCTGGAAGGAGCGGTCCAACTGCGCCACCGGTTGAGCAAGCCCTCGAAAGCGCTCTACCGCTTCACGTACCGGCGCACGACGATCGATGAGCAGACGCTACAGATCTCGCCGGATTTGATTGACATAGCGTCACAGCCGGTGCGCGTGGGCCTGCTTTCGGCTACCTATATCCAGGACCGCCGCGACGACCCGGTGGACTCGACCCGAGGCCTGTTCAACACAGTTGATCTCGGCTTTGCGAACGGCACGTGGGGGTCGGAGCCGGACTTCTTCCGCATCTTGGGTCAGAACAGTACGTATCATCGCCTGGGGAACACGCGGGCCGTGTTTGCACGGACCCTCCAGATGGGGCTGATCGTGCCGTTCGGCACCTTTGGGGCCGGGACGGACTTGCCCTCGATGCCCGATCTGAGGATTCCGCTTTCCGAGCGATTCTTCTCCGGTGGCGCGAACTCCCATCGCGGGTTCCCGTTCAACCAGGCGGGACCGCGCGATCCAGAAACTGGCTTCCCAATCGGCGGAAGAGCGCAATTGCTGCATAGCGTCGAACTACGATTCCCTCTGCGGTGGTAGGACGTGGGCGTCGTGCTGTTTCACGACGCCGGCAATGTGTATTCCCGGCCCGAGAACATCAGCTTTCGCGGCAAGCAAGAGGCTGTGATCGACGGCGCCGGCGAGCTGGACGGCTATAACTTCGATTACATGGTGCATGCGGTCGGGTTTGGGATCCGCTACGGGACGCCGATCGGCCCGATGCGCTTCGACTTCGCCCACAGCATCAACCCGCCACGGTTCGTTGGGTTCTCGGGCCCACCCGAGGACCTAATGCGAGACACCGGAAAGCGGATCTCGAAGTTCCAATTTCATTTTTCACTGGGGCAAACGTTTTGAGGGTTCACGCATGAGGTTGGGCCGGTTCCGTTTTGTTTCGGTGGGCTGGCTTGTGCTGGTTGGGGTCGCATCCCCTGCCGACGCGGCAGAGGTTATCGACAGGACAGTGGCTGTTGTCGGAGCCAAGGCTGTTACGGCGAGCGAAGTGGACCAGCAGGCGGCGCTGGAGGCCCTCAGTGAAGGGCGGCCGTCCGACTACTCCGACCCGAACCGCAGGGAGGTGTTGCAGAGAGTGATCCGGCAGCGACTGGTGATGCAGGAGATGGCCGTAGCGAACTTTGTGGGCGCCGGCGATGAAGATCTGCGCGTCCAGTTGGAGCGCCAGAGACAGATCTTCGGGGGCGCGAACCAGTTTCGGGAGTCGCGGGCGAAGTACGGGCTGAGCGAGCAGGAGGTCGCCGACTTTCTTCGGCGGCAGTTGGACTTCGAGCGGTTCATCGACTTTCGATTCAAGACCGGGCTGGTACCGCCCAGAGCGGATGTCGTCGCGTATTACAAGGACGTCTACCTGCCCGCGCTCGAACGCATCAACCGCACCGAGACGATCGAGCAGGCGTACCCGGTGATTGAGCAAACGCTCATCGAGCAGCGGATCAATCCCATGCTGGAAAACTGGATCCGCGAAGTGCGCGCCAGGACCCTGATCGAGATTCTCGATGGAGCACTGAAGCCGGTGGGGAACTAGGCGGGAAACTTCGACATGACATTCATGCGTCCTCTTCGCCGTTTGATGCGCCCGCGCTTTGTGCGCTGGGGCGTGTTCGTGGCGGGGCTGTTGGTTGCGGCGACCGGGTCGTTCTACGGGCTACTGTATACGGACTGGTTCCAAGACCAGGTTCGGCAGCGGGTGATCGCCGAGGCGGAGCTGGCGACAGGCGGCAAGGTTGAGATCGCGCAGTTTCGGTTCGATCCGGACCGGTTATTCGTCAGAGCGGAAGGCCTGACTGTGCGTCCGCCGGAGCCGGACTCAGCACCCCCGTTCTTGACGGTGGCGGCCTTGGAGTTGCAGCTTGGCATCGAGTCGCTGTGGGCCCGGGAGGTCTCGCTGCGGTCGATGAAGGTGGATTCGCCGCGGATGCAGGTGATTGTCGGCGCGGATGATACGACCAATCTGCCCCCGTTCCCGGCAGCACGACTTCCGGCGGGCGGGGCCGCCGGTGGGAAGCTGTTCGAAATGGTGGTCGGCCGGCTCGACCTGAACGAAGGCAGCTTCCAGTGGAACGACGCACACTATCCGGTCTCGTTCGCGAGCGAGCAGTTTCAAATGCGCACGCGATACGAACCGGAGGAGGGCCGCTACCGCGCCTGGGTGCGGTTGGGCGAGTCGGAATTCGGAATCTTGGGGAACCACCCGGGTGTGACCGAAGGCGAGGGCGAGTTCTTCATCTACCCGGACCGCGTCGAAGCGCCCGAGATCTACCTGGCCGGCAGTGGCGTGCGCATCCTCGGCGAACTCAAGGTCGAGCAACCGAGCCGGCCGCGGGGAGTGCTCAAATACCAGTCGACGGTAGCACTCGGTGAATGGGCGGACCGTGCGGGCCTGACTCTGCTTGCGAGTGGCGAAGCGCAGACCACGGGTGAGGCGCGGTGGGACGCGGGCGTGGAGGAGTTCAGCATCCGGGGACGCTTGGACTTAACTGACCTGATTATCGAGGGCGCGGGGGCCGAGCCGCTGAGCGTGACCGCGGACTACGAAGGGGACGCCGACCGGGTGCGGATTCGCAACATTGAGGCCCGCGGCCTGCAAGGAACGCTGACGGGAGAGACGACGGTCGGCGGGCTGCGCTCCGGTAGGCCGCGTTTCCAGTTCGAGGGGGTGCTCGATGGCTTTCCGTTGCAGCCCGTGCTGGCCGGACTGACCCATGGGAACCCGCAAGTGGCGGGTCTTCCCTATCGCGGGACGCTGAGCGGCTCCGTGCAGCTCGAGGGCCGCGGCCGCGACGACTTGGCGGCAACGGCCGAGCTCACGTTAGCCAAGCCGGCCTGGCTCCCGGCGGGCCGAAGACCGCTGGAGGGCAAGGTCGAACTGGCGTACGCGGGGTCGGAGCAGACCTTTACTCTGTCCCGGTTCGAACTGGCGACGCCGACGACGCGGCTGGAGCTTGAAGGCTCGATGACCGGGTCCCAAGAGACGTCGCTGCGGGTGGCTGCTCGAGTGAACGGCCTCGACGATGTTCTGACGGTAGCAAGCGCGTTGGGCGTGACGGTTGACGAAGCACCGGTGACGATCCGGGGGAGCGTGGGCATCGAAGGTACTGTTTCAGGCCGGGTATCGCCGCTGCAGACCCTGGCGTTCAGTGGGCGCTTGCAAGCGACGGATTTCGACATCGCGGACTACGCGGTCAAGAGCCTTGCCGGTGACATCGAACTTGGGCCGGACGGGATCGACTTGCGGCGGATGGTCATCGAGGACGAGACGGGCTCAGCGCGAGTGGCGCTTCGCGCGGATCTGCCGGCCGGGTCGGGCGTGGAAGGCGACATCGAACTCAAGGGCTTATCTGTCGAGAAGTTACTCAGGGCCGCGGGCCGTACGGAGCCCGTGACCGGATCGGCGCATGGGCGGGTCCGTTTTCGAGGGCCAGTGACGGCGCTGACGGCTTCGGCCGAGTTGGATCTGCGTGACGGAACGGCCTGGAATGAGCCCTTCGACCACCTGCGGGTGGCGGTTGGATTCGAGCAAGAGAAGCTCTCCGTGGACTCGCTCGAGTTGGTCCACGGGAGGGCGCGCATCGACGCCAAGGGCGCTCTCCACACAGGCGAAGGCCGCTATGAGTTTGACCTTGAAGGGAAAGACTGGCGCCTCGAAGATCTGAAGGTACTTAGCGAGGGTGATACGCGTGTTGCCGGCAAGCTCGAACTCGCGTTGAAGGGGTCGGGCCGGATGGAGCCGAACCAAGATCCTTTCGAGGACCTACTAATCGATGGCTCGCTGAAGCTGCAGGATGTCGAGGTCAACGAGCGGGAGGTCGGCTCGTTCTCGGCCGCCGTCGAGACCTCGAACCGCCGCATTCATCTGACTTGGCTCGGGAACCTCTTCTCCGGCGCACTCAGCGGGCGCGCGCAGATCCGCCCGGGTACGGGGCGGCCCTATCAGGGTGAGTGCGAAATCAAGAATCTCGACGTCATCCACCTCGGGCAGTTGGCCGACATCGAAGTGCAGAAGATGACCGGGGAGGTGGACGCCAAGTTCGGATTCTCGGGCGATCTGACCGACTCCAACACGCTGTCGGTCGACGGGGAAGTCACGCGGCTCGAGGTCTCCTACTCGGAGGTGCCCGGCGCCGACCGCGGCTACGGACTGTGGAACCCCTTCCCCATGCGCTGGAGCATCGCGAACGGCAAACTCGATCTCGACCAGGTGCGGTTGCTGGGGGACGGGACGGATCTCGTGATGGACGGTTCGGTCGGCCTCGCGGAG
>JAKZVK010000615.1:0-4029 GCA_047516085.1 Bryobacterales bacterium | reverse complement strand
GACGAACTCGCGGAAGCGGCGGTTGGTGACCGGGTAGCGGTCGATGTAGAAGGAGTCGAGGGTCACTTCGCGCACGGGCCCTTCGCCGTCCAAGGGGAAGCCGTCATCCGACTCGGTGCCCATGAGGAAGCGGCCGGACTCGATCTGGACCATCTCCTCGGTCGAGCCACTGGTGACGCGCCGGCGGCGCTCGGACAGGGTGTTCGACTCGGCGAGCGTCTCGGCGCGGTCTTTGCTCGGGACGCAGCAAGGGTGGGGTGCGGTAGCCGCGGCCTGGATGGGGAAGTCGGCGCTCATGGGCGGGTTGCTACGTCTGCCGCGGCAACCAGGTCTTCGATCGTTGCGCTCGCCTTCAAACGATCGACGTAGTCTTCGACGGCTTTGGTCTTCTTGCGTTCGAGCAGGGCTTCCCGCACATCGTCACCGGCTTCGGACAGCGTGCACAGGTGCGCCGGCTTCTTCTCGAACAACTTGGCGATGTGGAAGCCGAAGGACGTACGGAAGACCGGGCTGATTTCGCCGGGCTCCATGGCGAAGACGACATCGTCGAACTCGTCCACCATTTGGCCGCGCGGGAATCGGCCCAGGTCGCCGCCGTTGCCAGGACAGTCAGAGTGCTCGTCCGCCAGGGCTTCGAAGCCGGTGCCGTCGCTGAGCTTGGCGGCCACCTCGTCGATGGCGGCGCGGGCTGCTTCCTCGTTGGTCTTCTCGTCGACGTTCTTGACGATGTGGGCGGCGTGTATCGTCTCGGGAACGTGGAACTGCTCGCGGTTCTTGCGGTAGTACTCGGCGATATCTTTGCTCTTCGGCGGCTTGACCTTCTCGGTGATGCGTCCGAGCAGACGGTCGAGGCGTATGCGGGTTTCGATCTCGGTGCGCAACTCGTCATCGCCGACGCCCGAGAGGCTGAACTGCCCCTCACCTCGCTGGTTCTTCTTGATCTCTTCGAGGGCGCTATCGATCACTTCGGATGCGACCGGCTCGCCGTCCTTGCCGGCTTCTTGGCGGAGTAGGGTACGCTCGATGACGTTTTCGCGTGACCACTCCCACAGATGCCGCTCGAGTTGGGCGCCGTCAAGACCACGCTGCTCACGCACTTCCAGCGGGATCTGCTCGAAGCTCTGCCGCATCGTCTGCGCTTCGCGCGTGATCTGGTCGTCGTCGATGCGCTCACCGTTGATGAGAAGAGCCATGTTGATGTGGGCCCGCGGGCGGTGAACGCCGCGGCGCGCAACGGTTCATTTTACAACCCGAGGGCGTAGCGCGGCTCAGGGTTTCGAGATCCGCGGCCGCACCCACCCAATTCGGTCGAGCCTCCCTGCCTGGCCCCGGCACGACGACGACAACACCCAATCGTGACCGATTCTCCGAATCCTTTGAAAACAGGGCGACGTAAGCGCCTTATAAATCAACGACTTGTTCAAATCACCCTTGACGTCACCAGCAGCAGGAGCAACAGAGTGCCGAGGCCGCTTTTCATACCCCGTTGTGGTCGAAGGCCGTGAGCCGTTCACAGATTTTCTAGAGCAATTTCTCCCATCCTTTCAATCACTTACCTCGCCAGCTAGCCTGCCGGCCCGCAACCGCTTCGTATACTAGGGGCGAGGAGACCTTGGTTCCGATCCCACCGGTATTCGGCACGGCGCATTGTGCGGGGGCGGGCTCTCGACGGGTACCCTCCGGAAGCCTGCACTCTGCCGGTGCGACCCATTCACGTTATGCCCCCGGCCACAGCGCCGAACCCCGCGGGGGCGATCCACCTAACAGCCCTGGGCGTGAGCCCAGCGACACCGACCCGCACAAGAATCCATCGAGCGCTGTAAGCGCGACTCAACCGCTCTCGGCCAGCCGCCTGGGGGCCCGCCATGCATAAAGGAACTTTACGGCCCCCCTCGAAACCCCGCCAAATCCTGCCAACCCTTGTGGTCACGGCTCGACCCGAGGGCACTGGCTTGTTTCACGCTGCTGCTGGTTTCGTCGAAGCCGTGTGCCGCCGACTCATTGAACTTCCCCACGTTCACCGACCGGCGGCAAGCCGCCGGCATCACCTTCCGCCATCACGGCAACCCCACTCCTGACAAGTATCTGATCGAAACCATGGGCGGCGGCGTGGCCGTCTTCGACTTCGACAACGACGGCCTGCTCGATCTCTTTTTCGTGAACAGCGGCAGTCTCGTGAAGACGGACGCCGGCGTTCAGGTCAACCGTTCCGAGCCGCGATATTTCAACCGGCTCTACCGCAATAACGGGGACGGCAGCTTCCAGGACGCCACCGAAAAGTCCGGGCTTTCATGGGCCCGGACCGGCCTCTATGGCATGGGCGCCGCCACCGGCGACTACGACAACGATGGCTTCACCGACCTCTTCCTCACGAGCGCGACCCACACGAGGCTCCACCGCAACCGCGGCGACGGCACATTCGACGATGTCACCGCCGCCGCCAAGGCCGACATCCCCGGCTGGTCGACCAGCGCCGGCTTCGTCGACTACGACAACGACGGCCGGCTCGACCTGTTCGTCACGCGCTACCTCGACTGGGACTTCTCGAAACACATCGAGTGCGGCGAATCGTTCCGCGTCTACTGCACGCCGAAGCGCCACCAGCCGGTCGCTAACGTATTGCTCCACAACGACGGTGACGGAACCTTCAGCGACGTCTCCCGCTCCTCAGGCGTGGGGCGGGCTCTGGGCAAGTCCCTCGGCGTCGCCTTCAACGATTTCGACGCCGACGGACGCGTCGATATCGTCGTGGCCAACGACTCGGTCGCGCAGATGCTCTTCCGCAACAACGGCGACGGCACCTTCGCCGAGCAGGCGCTCGAAGCCGGGCTTGCCTACAACGAAGAGGGCGGCAGCTACGCCGGTATGGGCATCGACTTCAACGACTACGACAACGACGGCCGTCCGGACGTTTTCATCACCAACTTGTCGAAGGAACTGTACGCTCTCTATCGCAACGGCGGCGACGGCCTGTTCAGCTACATCACGCGGCCCAGCTACCTGGCCCGCATCACGACCTTCCTGTCCGGCTGGGGGACTCGCTTCGCCGATCTGGACCTCGACGGCTGGAAGGACCTGTTCGTCGCACAAAGTCACGTCCTCGAGAACGTGGATCGCATCGACTCGGCGCTTTCCTACCGGCAGGCGCCATTGGTCGTGCGCAACGTGAACGGCAAGTTCGCCGATGTCTCGCACGAAAGCGGGCCGGTGTTCCACAACGATTACGCCGGACGCGGAGCGGCATTTGGGGATCTCGACAACGACGGCGATATTGACATCGTGATGGCCGTGTTGAATGATTTTCCGCTCGTGCTCTACAGCAACGCGTCCGAGGCGGGCAACCATTGGCTGCAAGTGAAGTTAACCGGTACCAAGAGCAACCGAGACGGGCAGGGGGCCACGATCAAGCTGCGCGCCGGCGGCGAGCTTCAATGGAGCTACGCCACGACGGCGGGCAGCTACCTTTCCGCCAACGACGCCCGCGTGCATTTTGGTCTGGGTGGCAGCGATGTGGTGGAATGGATGGAAGTTCTATGGCCCAGCGGCGCCAAACAGACGCTCACCGACTTGCGTGCCGATCAGATCGTCACAGTAACCGAATCCCAGACGGAGCGGTAGCCCGAACGGTGACAGGCCCTCGGGGACGCTCGCTCCATCCGCCGGCACGGCATGCTGTTTCCGTGTGCCTTCTGCTGCTGCTGGTCCTCGTCTCCGACTCGATTGCCTCGGCCCAGGCGATCGACCCGCAAGCGGCGGCCAATGTCCGCGCGGGTATCGAGGCCCGCCAGCAGAACCGGCTTGACGACGACGCCCGTGAGCTGGAGGCGGCGGTCAAACTCGCCCCCGGGTCGCCGAGATCCACCTCAACCTGGGCCTGGTGCGGCACGAGCAAGGCGAGTACGCCAAGGCCGTAGAGTCGCTACGCACCGCGCTCGACCTGAAGCCCGAAGTCACCGACGCACGGGGCTTGTTGGGGTTCGACCTGCTCTCACTGGGCCGATTGCCCGAAGCGATCGAGCAACTCGAGAG
>JAKZVK010000614.1:0-3961 GCA_047516085.1 Bryobacterales bacterium | reverse complement strand
ATCCCGAGTACCTGGCTCGCGAGGCTATGCGCAAACAGGGCCGCAACCCCGACCTGATGACTCGGGAGGAGTGGGACGCCGAGCTGAAGACGTTCAAGGAGCAAACGGACAAAGAGCACGACGAGGTCATCGCACTGGGCGTATTGCACATTGTCGGTACCGAGCGGCACGAGGCCCGGCGCATCGACAACCAGCTTCGCGGCCGAGCCGGCCGCCAGGGCGACCCCGGCGAGTCGCGCTTCTTCCTCTCGCTCCAGGACGACTTGCTGCGCATCTTCGGCGGCGAGAAGGTGCAAAACCTGATGCTGCGGCTGGGCATGGAAGAAGACATGCCCATTGAGTCGAAACTCATCACCAACCGCATCGAGAAGGCGCAGGAAGCCGTCGAGGCGCAGAATTTCGAAGCGCGCGGGCACCTCGTTAAGTACGACGACGTCATGAACAAGCAGCGCGAGGCCGTCTACGGCATGCGCCGCAAGCTGCTCGAGGGGCGTGACCAGAAGGAATACCTTGTTGGGCTGGTGGAGGACCTCGTGCGGGGTGCGGTCATGGCGCGCTGCCCCGACAAGACCCATCCCGACACTTGGGACTTGGCCGGCTTGCGGACGGACATCGCCAACCAATTCGGCCAGACGATCGATAGTGTCGCGATCAACTCGACCGACCGGGAGGAGATCGGCGGGAACATCACCGAGTTCCTGACAGCCCGCTACGACGAGAAAGCGCAGCACATGGGCACGGAGCGGTTGCGCTACTCCGAGCGCATGATCATGCTGCAGCTTCTCGACGCGCAGTGGAAAGACCATCTGCTCTCGATGGACCACCTCAAGGAGGGCATCGGCCTGCGCGGCTACGGCCAGCGCGACCCGCTCGTCGAGTACAAGAAGGAATCGTTCGAGCTCTTCCAGGCCATGATGGACCGCTTCGAGGAAGAGGCGATCAAGTTCCTCTTCCACCTGCGCCCTGCCGCTGGCGCTCCTCCGTCGGACGACGCCTCCCGTCCGGTGATGACCCCGGCAGGCCCGACCGACGGCGACGAAGGCGAGCTGGTACCGGTCGGCGTCGGCGCCGGCGAGGATAGCATCGAGGAGTTCACTCGCGATATCCGCCGCAAGAAGAAGAAAGAGCTGGCGCAGGTGCAGATGGCCGGTGCAGGCTCGTCACGAGCGGAGGTCAAGCAGGTGGTCCGTGGCAAGAAAGTTGGACGCAACGACCCCTGCCCCTGCGGTAGCGGCAAGAAGCACAAGAAGTGCTGTGGCCGCGGGTCGTAGGTCGATCCGCGAGGGGCGGCAAGGCTGCGGCGCCGCTCTTAGTTCCCGTGGTCACAACAGATGATTTGCCAAACCACGCGCGCGGCCCCAGGAAGGGAACCTTTCCGCCCCCGGTGGTGCCAGAGCTTGCTAGGCTTCTGACGGGAGCGTCATTTGAGCAAGAGTATCGAGTCTTGCAGGAGTGTCGGGCCGCCATGTGGCGTAAGGCTCCAGCCTTGCCGAGTCTCGATTCGTCGGGACTCAGGATGGCAAACGACCGAGCAGCCGCTATGGCCCGCGGGCCTGAGAACCGAGGAATCGGTTCTCGGCAAGGCTGGAGCCTTACGCCACACCAGCGCCGACTTGTCGGCTTGAGCTCGCAGACTGCGCTAGGTGGAGACTAACGTCGATGACACCCACCGGGGCAATCCGGCTATTCCTTCCCTGTGCGGTTGCCGTATTCCTGCCGACTGGCGTAGCCACGGCCGAACTCCTCCCCGAAGCCCTCGGCCCGTTCGAGCGCACGAGCCTGGAACCGTTCCAGCCTCCCCAAGCGGATTTGTTCGCTGAACTGGGCCTGGAGGAAGCGGAACAGGGCCGTTACTTGACGGCCCAGGGCGCGGCGCTGGAGTTGACCGCCTATCGCTTTCAAGACTCGACCGGCGCCTTCGCCGGCTATCAGTGGCTACGGCCCGACGGGGGTGAACTGGTCCCCTACGGAGAGCAGGCGCTGCGTCAAGGCAATGCCACGACCATCCGTTTCGGCAGCTATGTTGTCCAAATGGAAGGCCCGGAGGCCGATGACGAGCACGTTGAGGCGATGCTCGCTTTCCTGCCGCGCGTGACCCTATCCGCCCGGCCTCCCGTATTGAAGTACGTTCCGACCGACCAGCTCATCCCGTACTCGGGGCGATACATTCTCGGTCCGGTGTCACTCGAGGAAGTGGCGCCGGAGGTTCCTCCCTCGGTGGCTGCCTTTCATTTCGGCACCGAAGGGCAGTATGTCCTCTATGACACGCCGTCAGGACAGCTCAGAATGATTCTCTTCAGCTATCCGTCGCCGCAGATCGCCCAGGGGCAGATCGGCCCCTTCAACGAACTTGCGCAGATCACGGCAAAGCGTGCCGGCCCGCTCATCGCCACGGTCATTTCATCCCCCTCAGCCGACGAGACGCAGCGCTTGCTCTCCCGGGTGCGCTATGCCGCCGAGGTCACCGAGACTCACCGTACCAGTCACCGCTATGACGACCTGTCGGTGCTGCTGCTCGACATCATTTTCTTTTGTATCTTCCTGGCGGTGTTGATGATCGTCTGTGGCGGGATCGTTGCGGGATCGCGCTTCGTGGCGCGGCGCTACGCTCCCAACTCGATTCTCGGCGCCTCGGATGAGACCGCCATGGTCCGTCTCGATATCAACCGGCGCTGACCGGGTTGACCCCGGTTGGACGCGCCACACAGGTGTCGCCTGTACGGGGATTATTGTTCGCTGCAGAATACTAACGTATTTCCAAGCAAGTTCGAGCAATCTTCGTGTCTCAACGCCCTGGGTTTTTTCCTCTGGCGAGAAACGCAAGTGCCTGAGACAAGGCGGAATCCGGTGTGTCTTTGCTCGTCCAGGGCAAGTCGGTTTCCACCCAAGTGGTTCGCGTTACGTGACCTGATACGCGCTTCCCGTTTTCGATTTGCTCGGCCTCCTCCAAAACGAAAATCTCTTGCCTGCAGCATCGGGTGCTGTAGGGGACGTTAGGATTCGAGTAGCCCTTGAGGATCTCGATTCGATACCTATCTCTGTCCATCACAACTTCGGCAGTCCGGACAACCTCATACACTTCGGAGAAAGCGTCTAGCTGCTCGGCATTTTCGAGGGGATTTCTCATAATAGGTAGGATAACAGGTGCCCGGAGACTCGTAGAATGGAAATGGCTTCTGGGATCTGCGGTTTTTGCGACCGCAAGCTCCTGGGCTCGCGTCTGATCGCCTTCCGAACAGGGGGCTACTGTGGTAAATTTGTTGCGGGAGTCTCGTATGTCCCACGCAGCAGCAGCCCGCGCCCGCACATACAGCCCCGAACAAGCCCAGGTCGCCATTGAAGCCGTGACGCTTCTCGATTGGAGTACAGACCCAGTCACAAATGCCGCACAGGCTATCGCTGCTGCCTTGTGCACCACGACGGACAAAGCAGAGGGTGTTCTGATCAACCTTCACGGACGAAGGCTGGTTGAGTTACGTCCGGACCGAGCGGCCAACAAACATGCCCAAACCCGCCGAGTCGTGCCGATCCGGAGCAGGTGGCTTCGTGCCAAGCGATAGTGCCTGCATCCCGAAGCCTGGGCGCGGTAAGAAACACGACGGCATAGGACTTCCGTTGCGCTTTACTTGAGCCGAGTTAGTCAAAGTACCCCGAGCCCTCCGCCAGGTGGGCACGACAAACGTCGTCGTTGAGCTCGATGCCGAGGCCCGGCTTGTTGGTCATCTCCAGGTAGCCGTCTTTGAAGACCTTGCCGCTGTCGGTTTGGATGATGTCGTCCCAGTAGCCCAGCTCGACGCTGTCGGATTCGAGGGTCACAAAAGAGCGGATCGCCGCGCAGGCGTGCCCGTTGGCGACCGTTCCGACCGGTGTGCACATGTTGTGGCAGGCCATGGTGATGTAGTAGAGGTCGGCCCAGTCGGCGATCTTTTTGGTCTCGAGCAAGCCGCCGACCTTTTGCGGG
>JAKZVK010000613.1:0-3787 GCA_047516085.1 Bryobacterales bacterium | reverse complement strand
TCCCTGGACGGTCGTTCGCAACTCCTGGGGCGGCAGGAACCCCCACGTCAAACTTGGGGATGGCGAGCCCGCCCTCGGCGTCGCGGGCTGGGTCACTTCACGGACGGGCTAGCGGATACTGGCCGAAACCGGTCAATCGCTCGATGAACTTCTCACCGAAGCCGACTCACGAGACTTTCACCCGATCCCCCTTAAGCTGAGCCTGCGCGGGCGCATCACAAGCCGGGTCACGCCGTTGGACACGCGCAATGTCGTTGGCATTGTGGAAGGAAGTGATCCGCAAAAGAAGGACGAGGCGGTTCTTTACTCCGCGCACTGGGATCACCTCGGAGAAGGAATCGAGGTAGAAGGAGACAGTATTTACAACGGCGCCATCGATAACGCCACGGGCTGCGGCATTCTTCTCGAACTGGCTCGGGCGTTTGCGGAATTGGAACAGGCCCCGGCCCGCTCGATCGTGTTCGCCGCCGTAGGAGCGGAAGAGGGTGGTCTCCGCGGGTCGCAATATTACGCCGAACATCCGCTTATTCCAGCCGGCAAGACGGCGCTCAATCTCAACTATGACGGGCTCATGCCCCTTGGGCTCAGCAGCGACATCTCGCTCCCCGGCTACGAACGCACTAGCCTGCGCGAGACGGTTGAGCGGATGGCCCGGAAACTCCAGCTTGAGATCCGCCCCGAGGCGCATCCCGAGCAGGGATACTACTATCGCTCCGATCACTTCAGTCTGGCCAAAGCCGGGGTACCGGCGTTCTCCATCAAGCCCGGTACGCGGTATGAAGGCCGCCCCGAGGAGTGGGGCGTTCGGGCACGGGAGAAGTACGTCGCCAACGACTATCATCAGCCGTCGGACGAATTTGACCCAGCGTGGGATTTCTCCGGACTGGAACAGATCGCCCGCTTTGGTTTCGAGCTTGGTCTGGAGGTGGCTAATCAGCCCGAGTTGCCCACCTGGAATCCCGGCGATGAGTTTCTAGCGGCACGATAGAAGTCATGGGGGCGATAGCCCGAATTTCTCATCGCCTGACGGTCGAAGCACGCGATAGGCCCGCCATTACTTCGTTGCGCTTGCTCGCCGTACTCAACGTACTGTCACGTACGCCTCCGTTCGTCAAGCGGCGAGCGCCTCGTACTGACGCGCCTCTCACGCACTTCGCCTCGCCACGCGGTGAGAAAAGCGGGCTAGCCCGCGGGCGAGGCGCTGTGATGGGTGACGACGCGAATAGACGCGCGCAAGGTGACTTCATCGACGGCGGAATCGCGAAAAGCGCCAGCGGAGTACGGAACTCGAGCGGCTGGTCCCGAGCCGATCGCCGGTAGCGTCGCAGCGGGCGCACCGGGAACGTCTCGTGCCGCGCCCCGGACCTGGAAAGCGACGCTCCAACATGAATCGAGGGGCCCTGTTCAGTCCCTGCTGGCAATGCCTCCCGACTGGCGAAGTCCCGCAAACCGGCCAAAGGGAGGTCGAAAAATCGTGTGCTAAAATCAAGAAATCCAACCTGTTTCGCCACGGTAGCTCAGTTGGTAGAGCAGCGGTTTCGTAAACCGCAGGTCGTCGGTTCGACTCCGACCCGTGGCTCCACATTCTCAATGACTTAGCGCTGCTCACTGTCAATCCCATACCCCTTTTGCTGATCGATTGCTAACCCCTGCTAACCCGTACCTCTAGTTGACACGCCCGATTAAGCCGCTGTAGCGTAGAACCATTTGGCGGGCCGCGTGAGGCGCTGACATGAAGCACATCCTTTGCTGGTAAGATTGCACCATGGGATTGGTCCTCAGAACGCAAAGAAATCGGATTCTAGATGCCATTCGGGCAGAGATCCCGGACACTACCCAGGTCCAGTGGAAAGAACTCGATGACCGTTTCGTAATCAAACACATTCCGTCTGGTTTCTACTTCGAGGCAACGGTAGACGATTATCCTGAAGAAGTCAAGTTCTCACCCGGTGATGGGTGCGCGACATGAATGTGGAGGGTTGGGGAGATTCCCTTTTTTGAGCACCTTGTCTGAGCGTTATACTATGCTCAGATAAGGAGGTGCTCACCATGTCGACTTCTCTGTCAGAGCTGGAAGCGGACCGCAGCCATCTGCTCCAGCAGTTCACCACCTTGGGGGACATGCGCCGCGGCTCTGTTTCGGCGTTCACTCGTCGCTGCGGCAAACCGAACTGTCACTGTGCCCAGCCCGATGACCCCGGTCACGGTCCCCAGTACCGTCTCACTCGCAATGTGAACGGGAAGACGGTCACCGAGAGCTTTGCCAATGAGGAGGCGCTGCGGAAGGCACAACGGGAAGTAGCCGAGTTTCATCGCTGCCAACAACTGGGCCGAGAACTGCTGGCCGTCAATGAGAAAATCTGCCAGTTGCGGCCGCTCGCCGAGACGCTGACAGCACAGGAAAAAAAACGGCGCGAACGATCCAACACGAACTCGCCCAAGAAGTGAATCATCTGCTCGAGGTGATCTTCACCGGCTGGCGCAAGAGCGGCAAACTGGATCTGGAGGCCGTCGAGACTGCCACCCGGATGACAATGCATCGCGCCGGAGCAGCGCTGTTGAGCGAGTTGCTGTCGTCCTCGGAGGCGGCGCCGCGCAAAGTCCCCTGCGGTTGCGGAGCTCAAGCCCCCTATCACGACACGCGCCCCAAACAACTCACCACCGTGGTGGGAGAGGTCTGCTTCGAGCGAGCCTACTACGTCTGCCCGCAGTGCCGGCGGGGACAATGCCCGCGCGACGCCGAACTCGATGTGGTGCGCACCGCCTGCTCGCCCGGGGTGCGCCGCATGATGGCGCTGATAGGCAGCGAAACCTCCTTCGAGCAGGGCCGCGAACAACTCGAGGTGCTGGCCGGCCTGGAGGTCACTGCCAAGGCCGTGGAACGGCAAGCCGAAGCCCTGGGCGCCGACATCGCCAGCCGCGAGCAAACCGAAATCCAGCGGGCCAAGCAACTGGAACTGCCCGAAGTTTGCACCCCCGCCGTGCCGCTGCTCTACATCGAGATGGATGGCACCGGCGTGCCGGTTGTGGCGGCCGAGACCGCGGGCCGCGTCGGCAAAACCCCAGGCCGGCCGCCGCGCACCCGCGAGGTCAAGCTAGGCTGCTTCTTTACGCAAACCGCGACCGACGACCAAGGCCGGCCGCTCCGCGACGAGGATTCCACCACCTACACCGCCGCCATCGAAGGGGCCGAGGAGTTTGGTCTGCGCCTCTACACCGAGGCCTGGCGCCGCGGCTGGAGCCGAGCGAAGAAGAAGGTCATCCTTGGCGATGGTGCCCTCTGGATCTGGAACCTGGCCCACCAGCACTTCCCCGGCGCGGTTCAGATCGTCGATCTCTACCATGCGCGGCAGCACCTCTGGGAGCTTTCCGCGAAGTTGTTCGGCAACGATGAGCGAGGCCGCAAACGCTGGACAGCGCGGCTGTTGGACAAGCTCGATCGGGGCAAGGTCGAAGCCCTGGCGAAAACCCTGCGCCAGTTTCACACAACGAGCGAAGAACGGGCTCACCTGCTCTCCAACCAAGCAGACTACTTTGAACGCAACGCCGAACGAATGCGCTACCCCTGGTTCCGCGAGCAAGGTCTGTTTGTCGGCTCGGGGGTGGTCGAGGCCGGCTGCAAGACCGTGATCGGCTCACGCCTCAAGCGTTCCGGTATGTTTTGGACCGTGCGCGGCGCCAACGCGATCATCGCTCTGCGCTGCTGCCGGATGAGCGGAAAGTTCGAGGACTACTGGGAGGCCCGATCAACCGCCGCCTGATCTCCCATATTTATGTCGCGCACCCA
>JAKZVK010000612.1:0-6314 GCA_047516085.1 Bryobacterales bacterium | reverse complement strand
CGGCTCGTCGCCGGTGACCGGCTGCCCGACGGCGAGATGTTCCAGGGAGCTTGCTGCGCCGTGGCGAACGAACCGGGCGACGTCTACTTCCACACGAGCACTGCCGGCATCCAGCGCTACGCGAACGGCCAGGTGGAAACGATCGTCCCGAACGGCATGCAGAGAGACGGGGCGATCCTGTTTCCGGCCGAGCGCTTTGCGGTGAACGACCGAGGCGACCTAGTGTTCACGGCCAATACCAGTGGCGAGGCCGTACGTATGTACCTGCTTGAGAATGGCGACCTTCGACTACTCGCCTATCGTGGCGAGGGTCCCCCACCGTCCGCCGCCGCCAACGGCGCGATCGCGGCTTGGTGGGACAACAACCTCGCGCTTGACAATCAGGGCCGCGTGATGGCTTTGATGGCAACGGCGGAGGACCGCATCGGGTACTCGCTCTATTCGAATGGGGGATGGGGAGAAACAGCCCTCTTCGGGGAAGCGCAACTGGATGGCCTCACGCTCGCACTGGGAACACCTCCTAGGGCTGTGGGTAGTCGTTTCTACGCCATCTGGTCGATCGCTCCGGATTTCGTAATCGCGGAGTATGACAACGGAAGCTGGCGCTCCATGGTGAACCGCAACAACGCGCTGCCACCAGGAGAGTCGATGCAGCGGTACTTCACTACCCACTACGACGTCAATCGTGACGGCGACGTGGCCTACGTGGTGATCGGCGGCGGCGTACAGTTTCTCGCGATTCGCTCAGACAATCAATCGCACATCGTTCACTCGACCCGAGCCATCGAAGACCCCGACTTGCTGCTGCGGGAGTTCGGATCTCTCGACCTGCGTGACGACGGCCGGATCTACTTCACCGGCTTTGGCGTGCTGAACGATGACTTCGGGCTCTACCGTGCCCTTCCGCTCGGGTCCAAGGTGTCGGCCTTCCGGCCCCGTTCACGAGCCAAGATCGGCCGCTGAGGCCACACGGCTATTCCGGCCGCCTGACGTCACCGCCTTTCCATCAGCCAGACCCCTCGGGACCCAACTCCGCTTTGAGCCAAACGAGACGGTCAGGCCGACGTGCGGGATGAAGTCGCCGGGGCGGTGCTCGGCTTTTCGCGAGTCAATCGGAATCAGCGAGATCGTGGATGGCAACGCCGGCTTTCAAGGTTGTTCTTTGCTGACCAGAGTGGCGATGCCGCCTCCCCAGGAATTTCGGAAACCCTCGCGCCACACTCGCCCTTCCATCGGTTGCAAGGCATCGAGGTTCGTGCGAGCGGTCAAGGCCAACACTGGGGTTCCTTGCTCCAACGCGAACCGAACCGTGGAGGATCGTTCAGCATCGCCGAATCGAAAGTTGGCTGGGTTATAGCTGTAATCGTGGTCGTTTTGCAGCGGCACGATAGTTCGTTCGCCGTCAGTAAGAACGTGGACGTACACCGGGTCCATGTCGGTGAGCAAGAGTGTTCTCGGCGCAGTGAACTCCTGGTTGAAGGCCTCGACCGTCTCCCACTCGGGGGCGGGAATGTGGAGGTTGGGGGTGCGCATCATGTCACCGAGGTCAGTATCGCTCCGGGAGCCTGGGAAGCCGATCAAGGTTGCCGCGACCAAGAGGCCGAGTGCAGCACGCCCGAGCTTGGAGGAGTCGCGCCAGGCTTGTGAGACCCCGAATGCTACGACCGGAACGGCTAACAAGATCAGCGAGAAGTAGAGGCGGATGTCGACCGAGAAATAGATCAGCAACAGGCCGACGTAGACCGCACAGGGAACGGCGAAGAGAATGATCTCCGCTCGTCGGCGGAGTGTCCACAGAGCGAAACCCGAAAGAAGAACGAAGCAAGGGGCGATGTATGATCCGCCACCGAAGAGATGGGCGGTGGAAGGGCCGGGTTCGCTTTGGATGAAATCATTCCACAGGGCGGTTGATTGCATCTCGAGGTAGTCGAGGTGGAAGGCCCCCGAGACTTGGCCGGTCTCGGGAAGCCAGAAACTGTAGCCGGTGGAAATCACGGAGCCGAAGGTCTGATGGTGATAGACCAAGACCGGAGCGACCCCGACAAGAAAGGCGATGCCCGCCAGCGCCAGCGTTCGAGCGCCGGCCTTGTGGCGACCGAGGTAAGCAGCCACGGGGATGAGTCCATAGAGCAACAAGAAGCCCCAGCGGAAACAGAGGGCCAAGCCGAGAATAAACAACGCCGTGACCCACAGTCGACGGTCGCCGGTTCTGGCGGCACGGTAGAGCAACAAGACGCCGGCCAGGAGGAAAAGTCCGGCTGGGAGGTCG
Organism: Bryobacterales bacterium; assembly: GCA_047516085.1. GTDB lineage: Bacteria > Acidobacteriota > Terriglobia > Bryobacterales > UBA6623 > JAKZVK01. Next base: position 4,045 of record JAKZVK010000612.1, on the reverse strand, counting down.
CTCAGGGGGCTCCTCGTAAGGACAGTGAACGAGGTTCTGGTGGCGAGCAGGAGCACAGCCAAGCCCGCGGTGGTCCACATCCCCCGTCTGGCAAAAACCGTTATTAACAGTACGAAAAATGCGAGCGCAAAGAGGCGGTTGACCCATAGGGGGCAGGTCAGCAGGGGCACTCCGGCTCGGTAGGCTGATGCCAGCAGTACGCTGTAACCGAGCGGGAAGCGCGGCGGAACTTCTTGGCCCGCGACGTGAATGTGGTAACGGCCTTCCTCGACCAGGGTACGGGCGGCGTCGAGGTATTGGGGAGCATCGGGCCAGGGTGCGAGCATGCGGTAGGTGTTGGGGAGAGGGTGCATTGCCAGATTGGCGGCGACGAAGATAACGGTCGTAGCCGCGATCGAGAACCAGTACAGCCGGGGTGCGGATGGCATAGAGACAGTGTTCATCCAGCAGCGCCGCAATGCCGGGGACCCGAGAGTCTCGAGACGTGCTTGAACGAAGTGGAGGGGATGCCGAAGAGGCTGCGGCCGCTGGGGTTTGATGGGCGGCCCGTCACGGGAAAGATGAGGGCTTTGGGAAACGCGAAGCCGGCCGCGTGGAAGACGGTGTAACGGTGGTAATCAGTGCGGATGAGATCAATGATCTGTGGGCCTAGATCACCCCGCGGCGGCCTCCGCTGCCGACAAAGCGCGGGTCTACAATTTCGCGCTGGTCCTTGTGAAAAACCCGCCAACCGTCATAGACAATGTCGCCGACATAGTAGGCGTCGCGGTTCAGGCTGTGTCTGTCGGGCAGGTCTTCCTTGGCCGCCGGATGCTTCAGTTGCGGGTAGAAGAGGAAGTCCATGTACGTGAAGGCCCGAAAATACGTACCGTCGAAGGCAAGCTCGGAGATTACATCAGGACACTTGCGGCGGAACACCGCCGCAGCTTCCTCGGCGTTAGGGTCGTCGGGCATCCCGGCGATCTCGCTTTCGATAGCTTCCAGCTCCGCTGCCACCGTTTGCTTGCCCTGATCCCGCCACAAGCGCATGCGGCGAAAAAGGGCCTTCAGCCGAAAGTACCCGAACGCCAAGAGCACGACGGCCAACGCGGCCGGCATATAGCGTTGGAAGAAGCCGATCTGACCCCATTCACCGCTGATCGTTTTGGCCCAGTAGGCGAGAATCGCGACGCCGGCGGCCCCAGCCAAAAGCCCGGCGAGCGGCTTAGTCCCGATGACGTGCTTCCAGTAGATTGACTTGAGTTGTGCAACCAGTTGCCCCAGCCCGTCTTTGGCCCGCGCGGCCGCATACACCGATTTGTCCCAGCCGTAGTGCGCCATCGACGGCGGGTAGTAGAGCACCAGCAGCTTGTCTGTCGGCACTTCCTTGCCGGAAAAACAGCACGTCATGAGGACTGCGGGTGGGCTGGAACGGTTGCGGACGGCGCTCCAATAGCGACTCGTACGATAACACAAACGGGGTGGTGACAGACCCGGTGGAAAGGCCGTCGTGGAACGCCGGTCAGCAGCGGTGGATCGCGGCGCCGGCTACCGAAGTGGGATGCCGAAGACGGCTTCCACCGGAACCGGTCGGCCCTCTTCAAACGCCGGCAGGAAGTTCCACGAGAGCAGGTTGGCGAGAATCATTTGGTCCGTGGCCGGATCGGCCCCTCGAATGACACGGGAACGCTCCAACCGGCCGTCCTCGGTGACCCTGGCGTAGACCACCACCCGCTGTGGCGCGCGTTTCGACCCTTTGTCAGCCGACTTGCCCAAGCGCAGCGGATGCCGGTCCAGGGCGTAAGGCGGGTCGACTCGTTTCCGCCTCCGCACCTGGATCACGTTGCTTGCCGCTTCGTCCTCATCATTCCCGGCCTCGGGCCGGCAGTACTGCAGGATCCACTTGCGCGGCGCCTCGGGAACATCGAAGTAGACCGTGTAGACCGGCGTACCACTCAGCACGCGGGCAGCCTCGGGCAGGCTATTGCGCGAGTTGGAAACGAGAATAATTCCGTACTTCGATCGGGGCAGGGGACGCAGGCCGGTTGCCAAGTCGTCTCCGGAAGGATCACCGCCCGCGCCGGGACCCGGACCGCGCTCGCCTTTCCCCGATGAGCTGGGGATCTCGATGATCTTCGCGCCGCCTTCGCCCTGCGAGATGGTCGTCGCCAGGCCTTCCCCATCGCTTGGGCCTCCGGACGCATCGCCGCCCTTGATTCCTAGTTCCGCGAAGCCCTCGCCAATCAGGAAGTCATCGTCGGAGTAGCGGGCGGGCTGGCCGCTGTACGGCTGAAGCTCGGCGCGAGGGGAATCATTAGCCTCGTCTTCGGTACCGGAAGCCACGAGCGGCTTATCGGCCGATTGGGGAACCTCGTCACCAATCGAGCCCAATCGCAAGCCAGGCTCCAGGTCAAACGTTGAGGATTCGATGTTGGGCTTTTCGCTCAACACGACGAGACTGTTGCGTCCGTCTTTGCCCGTGATGGACGGCGCTTTTTCTGCGTCGTCTTCGTCATCCTCCAGGCCGGCGAGCGGCGTCACGTCCGCGGGAGAAACGGTCAGCAGGGGATCGTCGTTTTCGATCGTTAGCTGACGAATCTGCAGACTGCTGAGCCGGTTCTCTTGGTTCGGCGGCCGGACCTGCGGCTGGATGGCCGGCAAGTCGTCTCGGATCGGCGTCTCTGACGACTCGGTGGTTGGTTCGAGAACCGTCAGCGGTTCCAGTTTTTGCGATTCGGCTATCCAGAGCAGGACCGGCGGCACGTCCAGCTCGAACTCCTTCGGCAACTCGGCGGTGAACTCCGGCTGCAGCACGATGCCTCGTTGGGCGGGGTCACCGTTGCGAAGGTCGGGTAGCCGTAACTGGACTTTTTGCTCGCCGCCGCTCTTCTCCGGAGCCGGCTCGTCGGGGGGTGCTGGTGATTGCTCGCCGGGGGCCGGCTCGTGCTTTGCGGCGGCGGGCGCACCGGGGTCGGGTGGCTTGGGCCGGTCGCCCGCCTTGCCTTCTTTCTCACCCTTGGTTGGAGCTTCTTGCGAATCCTCGGCCGGGTCTGAAGGTTCGTCGGCTGCTTCCTCGCTCTCCGGCCGCGGCTCGAACAGCTGGCGGTCTTTGACGACAGGCGGAAGCGGCATCCGATAGTCGAGGGTGATGAGCTGGTAGCTCGGAGGCGGAAGAGCCGGCCCCCAAAAGAGCGCCGCGTCCAGCCACGGGAGCAGTGCGACGCAGAGGATGTGCAGAAACAGCGACGCCACGAAGCTGAGTCGCTTCTCGGTCCCCGAAGGACTCAGCTCCTTGAACAGGTCGGCGTAGCCCGGTTCGAAGTTCTGCATCTGCCGCCGGAAAGAACGGTCGGCGCGGGAGCGTGCCAGCAAGAAGGCTGCGAGCAGCAAGAGCACGGCCGAGGCCAAGCCCAGACCGACGTCCGCCAGCGGCATCTGCGGAAGTTCAGGCATGTTGCAATCTGATCGTAATCGTCACGCTATCTATTGAAGTTTAGGACGCTCGTAAAACGAAGGCATCAGGAGAAAGCCTTAAGACTTCTAGGGTATATGACTTATTGTATCCGGAATCGGGTCCGGCTGTGGGGGGTGGGCCGGCGGCGCCCACTCGTTCTGCGGGTACCGGCACTGCGAACCGCCTGGGGATAGTGGAAGGAGACAGGCTGCGTTGTCGGGGCACCAAGCAAAGGAGACGGCTGTTGGCACCTGCCCCCCCCCGCCCCCTCGGCTGCGCCCGCCAAATACTCATACGAGCAGGCGAACGAACCCCTCATGGGCAGACTCCCGTGGCCGGAGACTGCGAGGCGCTTATCTGGCTGCGATAGCAGCCTGCGCGGTCGGTTGTTGCGCGCTGAGCACCTGTTGCGCTCCGGTTTGGAGGCGCTCCAGGGCGTCAACCAGGTCACCGACATTCACATCCACTGGAGCGGTCCAGCCAAGGGCGCAACGCGCCTGGATGGTCCAGTACAGAGCATGGAACGTCAGGGCCTGCTGTGTGAGCTGCGATGCGAATTGGGGATTTCGGCTCATCGGAGCCAAGGCGCGAGCCAAGCTCCACATCTTGCCA
>JAKZVK010000611.1:0-5435 GCA_047516085.1 Bryobacterales bacterium | reverse complement strand
GGCCGGTGGCGGCAACGGCGTCGCAGGAGTCCTTCCTTTTTCACCCCTGAAATCGCCGATCCGTAAAGGCGGGCCTGGTCCGTGTTGATGACACGGGGCTGCGGATGCGACGGATCAGTGAGCGCCTTGCGGAACAGGCGTGTGGCCGTAGCGGCATCGCGCAAGCCCGAGAGCACGAAGTTGATCGTGGCACCGGTGGAATCGATGGCTCGGTAGAGGTAGCATCAACGGCCCTTGACACGAACGTAGGTTTCATCGACACGCCAGGACTTGTTGGTTGGTTTGAGATGACGGCGCAGCCGCTCCTCCAGTTCGGGACCGTCGCGCTGGACCCCGCGCCAGATTGTCGTGGGGTCCGCTTCCAGGCCGCGCTCGCGGAGCAGCTCTTCGACATCGCGGAACGAGAGCGAATACCGAAGGTCCCAGCGCACGGCGCACAGAATCAGCTCGGGCTCGGTTTGTCGCCACTTAAAGATCGCCGGGCGGATTGCCTGCTTCATGATCTCTTCAGGTTACCAGCCGCCGTCGGCCAAAGTTGCAACACAACCATTAAACGCACCTTACGGGATGGACGGACGAAACGGGACATCATCCGATGCCTTAAACGCTTTCTCGCTCGGGAAATCTATCAGCGCGTCATGAGAGACTTCCGCACGCGCCAACAGCTCAGTGAAGCCTCCTGAGCGGCCATCTTGACATATAGGGGCGTCAGAACCCGTGGCTCGCCGCACGGCGGACGGCCGGACCAAGCGTGAGATCATTCGCTGCCTCAAACGCTTCCTCGCCCGCGAGATCTACCAACGAGTCATGACAGACTTCCGCACGCGCCAACACGTCACCCAGGCCGCCTAAACGAGTGTCTTGACATATAGGGGGCGTCAATACCCTGCGAGCAGGTCAGGGATGGACGACAAGGGTGGAACCGCGGCCGTTGGCGCAGCGGCGGACCTCGATGCCCACGTGCAGACGTTCCTTCATGCCCTCCACGTGCGTGATCGCGCCCACGATGCGGCCAGACGCCTGAATCTGAGAGAGGGCTCCAATGGCCTCGTCAAGAGCGTCAGGGTCGAGGGACCCAAAGCCCTCGTCCACGAACAGCGCCTCGAACTGCTTGCCACTTGCAGTGCCGCCGTGACTGATGACATCGGCGAGGCCAAGCGCCAGTGACAGCGATGCCTGAAACTGCTCGCCACCCGAGAGCGTGGCTGTACCACGACTGCGACCAGTGTGCGAATCGGTAACCTCAAGCGTGAGGCCGCGACCGCCCTCTTTCACGCGCTGTAACCGATAGCGGTAGCCGGTCATCCGCTCCAGGTGTAGATTCGCCTGGGCGGTCACCCGGTCGAGTTCGTTGGCCAGCACCCAGCGCTCGAGCTTTACCTTGAGGCGGCCTGACTCGCCATTGCACACCTTAAACACGGTGCGAGCCGAGTCGAAGCGTTGGCGCAGGTCACTTGAGGACGCGGCAACTTCGGCTGCGGCCTCCAGATTCTCTTTCGCCCTGTCGAGAGCATCGGCTCCCGTCGTGGCGGTCGACTGTGAGGTCGTCGCTCGTGTGCGAGCATCCCGCTCTGCCGTCTCGAGCGCATCGACATTGGGGCGTTCCTCTGGAATGCCCTGCTGCTCGAGTAGACCGAGTTCCATGCGGGCATTGTCGTGCGCGCTGGACCATTCCTTGAGGGCCTTGATTCGCCTCTCCTCTTCCTCGCGGTCGAGTACCTTAGCCACGGCCGCGTCAACGTCGGCAAACCCACTTGACGCGATCGTCTCGGCGAGAGCCGCATGGGAAGCAGTAAGCTCGGCCTCCGCCCTGGTCACTGAGTTGAGCAAATCACCAAGCGACGCCGTGCTCTTGAGAAGCTCGCTGACGAGCCCTTCCTGACGGGTCATCATTTCGGCGTCGATCCCAACTACGACGTCCGCAAGGCGTTCTGCTTCTGCGCGCGCGGTTTCTGCGGCACCACGAGCACTGCCGGCCACGGTCGCCGCCTCGGTTCTCGCTACACGCAACTTATCGAGGGCGGACTCATCGACATCGATTCCCTTTCGAAGTTCCGCCACCTTGCTGACCGCCGCCTTTGACGCAGCAAGCTCTGAATGTGCCGTGCGCATGATCTCGGCAGTCTCCTCGACGGAGAGCCTTGCCGCGTCACCGAGCTTGGACCGTAGTCGCCCGATCTCGCGTTCAACGACCTGACGCTGCGTCTGCTGCTTTGTCCAGTGCCCTTGCGCGACGTCGACCGCATCGTGGTCGACCACCTCGCCATCGTCGGTTCTAGCCGGAGACGGATGCTCAACAGAACCGCACACCATGCAGGGCTGGCCGTCTTCGAGGCGCGCCGCCAGCAGCGGTGCCTGGGAAGCCACGAAGCGCCGCATCGTCTGTTCGTACGCCTCTCGGTCCCGGTCGTCGGCAACGACGATTTCCCGCAAGCCCACTTCTCCACTCGCCAACTCTACCCGCTGCTCATGGTTCTCTTTAGCCTCGGTCCAAGCAGTAGTGCGCTCGGCCAGAAGAGCGGCCACGGTGTCAAGCGGTACCAGTGACTCCTTTAGCTTCTGCAGCGCTGACTCACCGAGCGCCACGGCTGAGGCGGCGTCCTCGGACTTCTGTTCCGCAGCTTTGGCCACGAGTGCCAGCCTTTCCGTTTTCTCCTTTGCGCTCCTTTGGGCCCGCAATTGCTGTGCCTGCGCGCCCACTCTCGCCTTCATGTCCGATAGCGCCGCTGCGACGACTGCGGCATCAATTGCCGGGATAAGCTCACCGAGAGCTGTAAAGCCTTCTTCGATGGTCGCCTTCATTTCCTCTCGTGCTACTACGGCCAGATTCAGCACACGCTCAGCTGCCGCTACTTTCAGACGTCCCTTCTCAACCGGCCGAGCCGCTGCCGAGCACTCTGCCGCCTTCGCTGCAGTCCAGACCTCCTCCTTGCGGGCCGCCAGCGTCTCCAACCGGGCCTGGAGAACGCGGGCCCTATCGTGACGTGCCGCTGCACCCTGGGCCCGGGCAAGGGCCGCGGCCGCCGCCGTGAGCCGCCCTTGGGCTGCGTCAGCCTCGGCCGCAGCAGCCTTCCGCACCAGAGCCAGTTTCTGGACTGCCAGCCCCAGCTCGCTGCTGGACATTGTGGCCACGGTATCGTCATCTACCGTCTCGACCCCCTCGCGGCTCGCCCACACGGCTTGTGCCTTCATGAACGCCGCATCGGCTGAGCTGCGGTGATGTCGAATCTTCTCGTCCACTGCTGCAACCTGCTTTTCGAGGGCCTTCATCTTCCGAGCGAGCCACTCCGTGGCGTCGGCATAAAGTGATCCGCTAAATAGCTCCCGCAAGAGGTCTTCGCGGTCTTTGTCCTTCGCAATGAGAAACTTCGTGAACTCGCCTTGAGGAAGGAGAACAACCTTCTGGAACTCGTCCGCACCGAGACCGATGAGGTCCTCGCATGCTATAGAAACCTGTTTCGCCCCGGACTTGCCCCCCTCAGTCGCATCGTCTATGCAGCGCACAAGGGTCGCTTGAGTCTGCTGTGTGGTGAATCCGCCACCTCGATGCTTCGGACGGAGTTGCGCCGGTGTGCGGCGCACCCTGTAGCGCCCGCCCTGCACCTGAAACTCAAACTCGACGAAGGTTTCAGTTGTGGGTTCGGCGAAGTCAGACCGCTCCCGACCTTCGCTCGAGCGGGCTCCCGGCAATACGCCAAACAGCGCGTAGACCATGGCATCGAACACGGACGTCTTGCCCGCGCCAGTGGGTCCGGCGACAACGAATAGACCGCGCTGACTCAAGGCGCGAAAGTCAACGGACTCTTTGCCTGGATAGCTACCAAAGGCCTGAAAGGTGAGCTCGAGTGGGCGCATCAGGAAGACGCCTCTTCCTCGAATCCGACGGCACTCAATGCGGCCCGTAAGAGCTCCCGCTCGTCGGTGGTCGGCTCAGCGTCCGTCGCCTCTCGCCAAAACATCTCCACCACTTCGGTGGCCGAGACACGGCGGGCATCAGGCACGGAAATACCGTCGGGGCCGACCGACGTGCCCTCCAGCCGCATCTCGATTTCAATCACGTAGGGGTAGACCGCCTGAAGCCGCATCTTTGCGTCGAGCACCACCCCCGGATCGGTGACGATCGCGCGCACCCAGCATGCCGCGTAGGCCGGCGGCACCTTCGCCATCAGCAAATCGTCGATCCGGCCCGTCACCGTGAGCACTTTCCGGCCCACAGGCACGAGCAACTCTGTCACTTCGCTCTGACCCCTCGGCGACAAGTCAACGACAGAGATGCTTTTCGGAGCAACCTCGGAGAACGAATACGCCAGTGGCGTGCCGGAGTAGCGCGCCCGACCGGACCCCACGTCACCACCCACCCACTGCGGCGTGTGCAGGTGCCCGAGTGCCGTGTAGCTGAACGGCGCGAACAGTCCACCAGGCACCGTGCCCGCGCCACCCAGCGTGAGCTGGCGCTCACTATCACTGACGGTGCAATTCCGCACGTACGCGTGGGCGACGGCGAGCGACCGGTCAGCAGTCAGCGAGGACCGGGCTGTTCCGATGGCTGACGCCAACACGGATTCGTGGCTGCGACGAATCCGCCGCTGAAACGCATCGTCGCTGTCGCCACTCTCGTCGCCCATCACGGGGAAATCGTCAGGCGCTCTCTGGGGATCGAGGAACGGCAACATCACGAGGTCCAGCCGGCCGTCAGGGAAATCCAACGGAATGACTTCACCGATACTGCCATAGCCTCCTCTCACATAGATGGCACTCGGGTCGAGAAGCGTGTCGTAGAGGGCGACGCGCTCCGGGCTGTCGTGGTTGCCAGCAATGATTGCCACTGTAACGCTGAGCTCAGCCAGCCTCCGGAGTGTGTCGGTGTAGAGTGAGAGAGCGTCAGTGGCCGGGACCGCACGATCGAACACGTCTCCCGCGATCACCACCAAGTCGGCCTTCTGCTCAGCAACCTGGCGAATAAACCAGTCAACGAACTCTGACTGATCGGGGAGGAGCGACATCGGTCCGAAATGGCGACCGAGGTGCCAGTCGCCGGTATGAACGATACGCATGCGTGAATCTTGTCAGCTTCCGGCGCTACACAGACTTAGTTGCCTTTCGCAACGCGCGGATCTCTCGCCCGTGACCTTACTCGTTATGCGTCGAACACTCGTGTTTCGACGGACGCATAGCCGCACCGACCTGCCCCTCTCCGAACTCGCCACACAGATCGGGTGAGTCCATCGGGTTGAGGCGCGCACCCCGTTCTTAGTCCCTCCGATCGGGAATCTCAACGCGCGTAGTGCACGGGCCATTCATTCGCCGCCCCGGTGACAGGCGGCTGGTGGCACGCGGTTCCAGCAGGTCGAATTTGAGTCGCTTCACCATCTACCTGGGCCAGGCGCATTCCACGCCGCCCTCGGCTTCGTACACTCGAGGTCGAATAGACAGGC
>JAKZVK010000610.1:0-3479 GCA_047516085.1 Bryobacterales bacterium | reverse complement strand
TCACGCCGCCGAGGGCGACCTGGGCCGCGGCGGGCGGCGCGAGCGCGAGCAGGAGGACCAGGAGGAGAACGGCCCGGGCGGTCCCCGAATCGCGATCCGGCCGGGACGCTCCGGCGGAGCCCCGATCACGGGTCAACTCTTGTCGAGCGTTGGAGTTGGGACGAATTTCGGCGCTCCCCATTTGCTCCAGGTTAGTAGACGGTCGTCTACTTGTCAAGATCCGGAGCGGGTGGGGGCGGTGCGGTGTGAGGGACCCATAAAGGGGATTATGACTCTATAGAGAAGGGGGCACGTGCACGAAATTCCCCCACGGGTGGACGAACCCACGCGGCTGCGCGGGGAACCGCAGTTGGTGCGTTTTCCGCACTAACTGAAGGAGCGAGGGGTGGACGAACCCACGCGGCTGCGCGCGGGAACCGCAGTTGGTGCGTTTTCCGCACTAACTGAGGAGCGAGTTGGTGCGGAAAACGCACCAACTCGCGGTCAAGGTTTTCGCAGAAGAGGATGACTAATCTCGATGCGGTCCTCTTCCTTGACCCACCCGCGGCCGAAAGATGCAGAGCGCGAGGTGGCCGGTCTTCAGAAGGGTGGCTGCCCAACAGACGAACGCGGCGGGGCTCTGCCGGACCGGAGAAGGTCTCTTGGGTTGTCGCGGCGGGGTCGGGCCTCTGAGCCCGGCAGCCGCGGGTTTAGCGGATTTCTTTGTACGTCAGCGCCGGGGCGCGCTGGCGGTGGCCGCCGACGGCCACCTTAGCGTTTTAGCGCAGATGGGCGAAACCGCCTAATCGCTCTTTCGCGATCCTCCCTCCCCACAAGCCCTCGCAGTTCTGTCAACCGCCGGACGGCCGATCGGCCCCGCGTTTCCGGGGGTCGCCGCCGAAGTCGCCTCGACGACCGCGCCGACCTTCGCCTCGTAGGCTTCGGCCGCGGCCGGACTCAACCAAGGAGAGTCTCCCCCCCACGGCTTTCACCAAGGTTCTTCACGCCACCAAAATCGAAATCGCACGTGCAGCCGCTCTCTCGCCAGCCGCATGACGTGCAGTGGCATTCCGCTCCGCGGTCGAGTGCCTGGCACGCCAGACAATTCCGGATGCGACCGACCGTGTTGCGTGCCAGGGACGCCGGCTGCCGCGTCTGGCGTCGGGTGTAGTCCTCATGGCCGCGCCCTCGCTTAGACCGCTCCTCAGCTCGTAGCTCAGCCACCTGCCGCTTGCGTTCCCGGAATGTTTCGTCAGCTTCCGGCCGTGTCTGCGGTTCGTCGCTGCCGAACGGGTGGACGTCGACCGCGCGCAATTCGTTTCCCATGCTCCAGATCCCGCGCAGCTGTTTATTGCTCGGGGGATCTGGCTGCTGCTGCTGCTGAGAAGAAGTACAGAAAACCTTGGTTGGTGCGCTTTTCGCACCAACTGGTGGTGCGTTTTCCGCACCAACTCGATTCTCAGTTGGTGCGCTTTCCGCACTAACTCGAGGTCGGGGTTCGCAGAATACGGTGATGATCGTGTGGTACTTCGAACGGCAGAACTCGACCACGCCGGCCGTCTGCAGGTCGCGCAGGAGTGTCGCCAGCGTTTGCGGCCGGCACTCAAGCTCGCCGGCCATCGTCTGCCGCTTCATCCGGATCTCGATGCGATCCTCTTCCTTGACCCACCCGCGGCCGAAGGTGCAGAGCGCGAGGTAGCCGGTCTTCAGATGGTGGCTGCCCAGACGAACGCGTCGGGCTCGCCGGACGAACGTCTCTGGTTGTCGCGGCGGGTCGGCCTCTGAGCCCGGCAGCCGCGGTTGCGGATTCTTGTACGCCAACGCCGGCGCGCTGGCGGTTGCTAGACGTGACCCTGATGGTGCTGTGGTAGGATCCATCTATGCGGCCCCCCACGGCCGCGCGCCCGTCTGTCTCTCAACGCCCGACGCTGCCAACGTCGGGCGTTCGACTGTACGGATGCCTTTATGCGCAGCTCCCCGCCTCGCTGTCCCCGGTCAACCGCGTGCACTGCTGTTCTAGCGCGTCGAGCTCGATTCGGGCTTGGTGAATTTGGTGGCGGATGCGCTGTGCTGCGATCTGCGCCTCGCGAGATACGGCCTTGGGCGTTTCCTGGTGAAGAGCCCTACCGATCACCAGCGCCAGGTATTGATTCGCGTTGAGTTGCGCGGACGCCGCCCGGTTCGCAACGTCGTGCGCGAGTTCCACAGGCAGCCGGACCGACAGGACCTTGGTGGTTCCCATTTGCGGGAGTATACGCCATGTCTACGGTAGATCGAGACTGGCAGGTTGGTGGTCCCCGGCTCCTCAGACCCTTTATCCTCAATTCTGGCAGGAAGCCCGCTGGATCTCCCACGCCTCTTTTCGCTACGATGAGCGAATTCGCCCATTCGCGATTTCGCTAAAATGAAGACAATCGTGATTGCCGGCCAGAAAGGCGGCGGTGGCAAGACGACGCTGGTCGCCCATCTCGCCGTAGCTGCCGAGCGTGCTGGCCACGGGCCGGTCGTCGTGGTCGACACGGATCCACAGCAAACGCTCGCCACCTGGTGGCGTGTGCGCGAGGCGGACGCGCCGGAACTCGCGCCCTTGAACATCGGCCAGATGCCCGCAAAGCTCGGCACGCTGACGCAGATGGGATTCGCCTACTGCTTCATCGACACACCGCCAGCTCTGACCGATCAGAACCGGCAGATACTCGGGCTTGCCGATCTCGTTCTGATTCCGACCCGGCCGAGCCCGAACGATCTCTGGGCGCTCGGGGCGACGCTCGATCTCGTCCGGGATGCCGGGAGGCCGTTCGTGTTCGTTTTGACGCAAGCCAAGAGTAACGCTCGAATCACCGTGCAGACCATCGCTGCGCTTTCCGAGCACGGCCAGGTCTTCCCGTCCATAATTCACGACCGCGTGGACTTCGCGGCCTCCATGACGGACGGGCGCACAGCCCTCGAAGTCAAACCGAACGGGCCGGCCGCAACCGAAGCCGCGGAGCTTTGGAAGCTTACGAAAGAGCGATTGGGCGATTTAGCGCATCGTAGCGCTTTAGCGAAATAGCTAGAGGAGGCGGCCGTGCCGAAGAAACCGCTTGCCGTCGATGCCGGCACCATCCTTGCGACGAAGGGAAGCCAGCCGCCCGTGGTTTCCGGCTCGCTCCAGCGCTCGCAGCGGACTAGCGACACGCTCGTTGATCTGAACTTCAAGGTTCCCGCCGCGTTTCGGCGGCGCTTCAAGCGTCTCGCGGTCGATGCCGATCTCAAGAACGTGCAGCTGCTGAGGCGAGCCGTTGAAGCCTACGAGCGCGTCCAGGGCGACACTCACTGACGCTGGTCCGTGGATTCGGCAGGTAACGGAACTGCGCTTATCGGACCCGATGACTCCGGACCCAGAGGCGATCCGCGACCTGTGGCAGTACGACCTCGAGCAGGAGGACCTACCAGCCCGGATCGACCCGTCCGGCGAGGCCCGGCTGGCAGCACTGCTATGCCAGGCCTCGATCCCGATC
>JAKZVK010000609.1:0-7479 GCA_047516085.1 Bryobacterales bacterium | reverse complement strand
AGCCAGCCGGCGCCTGCCAGCAGGACGCTCTTCGTCACGCCCAACTGCTTCTCGTGAGCAATCAGTTGCTCGTTGGTCCGGCCGAGATGCCGCGTGTGGGTGTGGAGGTCGAGGATTGGCTCGGGAGCCGGGGTGTCGGCTTCGGGCGGAGTTGCCTGTTGAGAACAAGCCGCGGTGGCGGCAAGGGTGGCGAGGAAGGTACGGCGGTCGAGGTTCGTCATGTCGGTTGGTCGCAGAGTTGGGTTCAAGTTGTCTAAGCCCTTGTGAGTCAGTATGATGAGCAATTCAACCCAGGTCAACATTCGATGGCAAAAAGAGTGCGAGCAGGCGTCGTAGGGTTCACCGGCTACAGCGGTGCTGAGTTGGTGCGGATTCTCCGCAACCATCCCGGTGTCGAGCCGGTCCTGCTGGAGCATCGTAGCCAGTCGGCCGACGATTACGCCTTCCTCGATGGTGGGCCGGAGCGGCTGCCGTGCAGCGAGGAGACTTTCAAGAGCGGCGATCTGGCCGTCGTCTTCCTGGCGACGCCCCACGAAGTCTCGCTCGAACTGGTGCCGCGGATGCTCGACTGCGGCCTAAAGGTGGTCGACCTCAGCGGCGCCTTTCGGCTGCGCACCGTCAGCAACTACGATCGCTGGTACCAGATGGAGCACACGCGGCCGGACCTGCTCGCGGAGGCGGTTTACGGTCTGCCGGAGTACTTTCGCAACGTCACGAAGGTGGCGCGTTTGGTTTCGAACCCGGGGTGCTACCCTACCGCGGCGAACCTTGCGCTACGCCCGTTGGTCACCGAAGGCGTGCTCGACCGCGAGGCCGGCGTGATCTGCGACGCCAAATCGGGGGTCAGCGGCGCCGGCAAGAAGCCCAGCGGCAAGACGCACTTCTGCAGCGTTACCGAGAACTTCTCGGCGTACGCGGTGCTTGTCCATCGGCATGTGCCCGAGGTTTTGTTGACGTCGGATCTCGAGGAAAAGGAGCTCAGCTTCACCGCGCAGCTCCTGCCCGTCCATCGCGGCATTCTCGAAACAATCTACGTGCGCACGGCCGAATCGCTCACGCGGGACGACCTCGAGGCCGTTTACCGCAAGGCGTACGAGAAAGAGCCTTTCATCCGGATCTTTCCCGAGGGAGAGTTTCCCAGCTTGCAGTCGGTGAACCACACAAATTTTTGTGATCTGGGTATCCACGTTGATCCGGAGACGCGTCGCGTGGTGATCGTCGCGGCCATCGACAACCTGATCAAAGGGGCCGCCGGACAGGCCGTGCAGAACATGAATCTCATGCTCGGGTTCCCCGAAACCGAGGCGCTGCTGTAGGCACGGCCGATTCTCGGGCGCTCCTTTTCCCAACAGGAAAGCACGTGAAGCTGCTGATTAAGATCGGCGGGACGCTCATCGATTCCCCCGAGGCCCGCCAGTCGATGGCCCGAAAGATCGCCGCGATTGTCCAAGTGGATCGCCGCGTCGCGGTCGTTCACGGCGGCGGCAAGCAGCTCAGCCGCTACCTGAAAGACCAAGGCGTCGACAGCGAGTTTCGCGGTGGGTTTCGCGTGACGCCGCCGGAAATCCTCGATGCGGTGTTGCGAATTCTCGCCGGTTCGGTCAACCATCATTTACTCGCCGCCCTCCGCGAAACCGGCGTGCAACCCGTGGGCTTGTCCGGCATTGACGGTGGCATGGTCGAGGCGCGGCAGCTCTCGCCTGAACTAGGGGCGGTGGGCGAGGTCGAGACCGTCGACCCGTCGCTGCTGGACTTGTTGACCGGTGAGAATTTCTTGCCCGTGGTGGCCTGCATCGCAGGCGGCGCGGGCGGTGCAGTCTACAACGTTAACGCCGATCAGATGGCCGTCGCCTGTGCCGGAGCCTTCAAGGCCGACCAACTCGTTTTCCTCACCGATGTGGAGGGCGTACTGGACCCCGAAGGGCGCCTGATCCCGCGGTTGACCGCCGCCGAGGCCCTCAACCTCATCGACACCGGTGTAGCCAGCGGGGGCATGGAGGCGAAGCTGCGCGCCGCTGTCGCCGGCGTCAGCAAGGGCATTCCCGAGGTTCGGATCGTCGCGGGAGCCCAGCCGGATGTCCTCGAAAGCCTCCTGTCCGACGGCCCGGCGCCAGGCTCCACGCTCGTCCCGGACTAGGCGCCTGGGGCTCTCCGACCCCTCTTCCCGAACAAACCAACCGAGTTTTGTGATGCCGCGTCCCTGACGGGCGGCTCACCGCGAGGACGTGTTTATGTCGGCACCCGCGGACCGCTTCGGCATGGAACCTCATCATAATCAGCGGTTTATCTGGATCTTGAGCCACGTTCGGGCCGCAAGATCCCCGAAGCGTCCGCAGGCCCTCGACAGCGGGCCGGCAACGCCGCGAAATAAAAAGTTGCAAGTAGTATTCCCAATGGAGATAGGTTTTGGCATAATATAGATCGCTTTAGGTAATAAGTAAAGTGTTAAGATAAAGTACTTACGTATCGAACGTGACTTGTCTTAAAATCGGCCGTTGCCGCGAGGAGGCAGTATCGTGAGAACGCAAGCAGTGCAGGTCAAGAGTGCGGTGGGGCGATTGCTCTGCGATCCCATCTTCCAACCTTCGGGGAAGAAGCTACTGGCGAAGGGACACCAGATCAGTGAGGAGGACATACGGATCCTGAACCTGGAGGGCCACGAAAACGTCCGGGTGGCGCTGCTGGAGGACGGGGAGGTACCCGAAGACGAGGCCGGGCTTCGCATTGCCTCCGAAGTCGCCTGCGGTTCGATGGAGATCCGCCTCAGTGCCGGCGGAAGGGCGAATCTATTCGCGACCGAGAATTCCTGTCTCCTGCTGGATGAAAATCTGCTCAAAGAGATCAATCAGTCCGGGAGCGTGAGCATTGCGACGATGCCGAACTTCTCGTTCATTGCCCGCGGGCAGCGCTTAGCGAGCGTAAAGAGCACTCCCTTCGCCGTGCCCAAGAAGGGTTTCGAACGGACACTGCAGCTTGCCACGAACAACGGGCCGATGCTGCAGGCGCGCCCCATTCAGAACCCGACGGTCGCTGTGCTTTACAGCGACCCCCGCGAGGGGGGCCGTAGCCGGCAACTCTTCGAGGGAATCATGCGGACCCGGCTTGAACGCCTGGGAACGTCGGCTTCCTTTGTACTCTCCGCCCTTGAAGAAGAGACTGCGGTCGCACGGGCGCTCGATCATCTGCTGCGCGCAAGACCGACTCTCGTCCTCATGGCTTCCACGACGGCGCCTGCCGGTCCCGAAGACGTTGTGGGGCTGGCGATGGCTAAGGTCGGATGCACCGTCGAAAGCTTTCTGGCCCCGGTTGAACCCGGCAACCTGTTGCTTCTCAGCTACTCGGGCGATACTCCGGTCGTGGCGGCTCCGGGCTGTTTCCGCTCGCCCAAGCCCAACGTGATCGACTTGGTACTTCCGCCCCTGCTGGCCAATTACCGGCTCTCCGCCGGCGAGGTCTCCTCCCTGGGGCACGGAGGATTACTGGCGTAGGGTATAGCCGGCTGTGTCGGCCCGGCTACAGAGCTGAGGGAACGCCGCGTGCGGTCCCCGCGGCTGACTCCGGCGTGGAGTCGTCGCCGGATGTGCCGGCCACCCGCTCTTGCGACGTTTGCGGTTCTACAGCATCGAGCTTGCGCGTCTCGCGCCAGGTGTGGACGATGCGGTGGATCACCGTGATATTCGACAGTACGGCGAGCACCCACAAGACCGGTGCCATGCGATTCGTAACCGCACCGATGATGATCAGTACGATGCGTTCGGGGCGCTCCAGAAAACCCACCTTGCAGCTCCCGATGACGTTCTCCGACCGTGCCCGCGTGTAGCTGATCATGACCGAGCCCGTCATCGCGACCGCGGTCAAGATGATGTAGAAGAAGCGGTTGATGCTGGCGTAATACACCAGCAAGCCCATCAGCAGGATCAGGTCGGTGTAGCGGTCCAGCACCGAGTCGAAGAACCCGCCGAACCGCGTGACGCGATTGCTTTGACGCGCGACCGGGCCGTCGATCAGGTCGAACAGCGCTCCACAGAGCACTACCACGCCGGCCGACCGAAAATCACCGCGCGCGAACAGCCACGCCGCGACCGCGTTAATTCCCAGACCGATCGAGGTAAGCGCGTTGGGATGAATGCGCGTGCCGCTCAGCAGGCGCACGAGGCCGCCAAGCAGCCATTCTCCGGCCCTGCCGATTTTCCCTGTGAGCGCCATGACGGGTATGGGGAACCGTCGACGACCGAGCCCCGACTCGGCCTAGCTCCGGTCGTGGACCGTCGTCAACTTCACCACTTCCATCTCCCTCACGCCGCCGGGCGTACGAACCTCGGCGACGTCGCCCTCCACTTTCCCGAGCAGCGCCTTCCCAATGGGAGATGTGGTGGAAATCTTTCCGTTCGGGGCGTCGGCGTCTTCCGACGTCACCAGCAGAAACTCCACTTCCTTGTCGTTGTTGACGTCATAGACTACCACGCTGGAACCAAACCCGACCACGCCCCGCGGAATCTTGGTCAGGTCAACCATGCGAAGCTGCGCAAGCCTCGTTTTGAGCTGCGCCAGGCGGGCGCCCACGAAATCCTGACGCTCCTTCGCCGCGTGATACTCGGCGTTCTCACTGAGGTCGCCTAGCTCTCGCGCGCGCTGAATTTCCTTGGGTAGCTCGTGCTTGAGCTCATACTCGAGCTTCTTGACCCGTTCTTCCAGTTTTTGAACGAAGTCGAAGGTCATGCCGTGATCCACCGGAGCTGCCCAGCCTCGCCCGACAGCAAGAGGACCGGTTCCGCTTTCGAGAAACCCGTATCCGGAAACACCGTAAGCAGCCCTAATTATAGAACACGGCTCGGACGGCCCATCGGCGGGGCACGAGCAGGGACCCGTGTCTACGACGCCTTCTCCGACCCGGTGCTATTCTCTGGTGACCGCCTCAAAGACCGATGCCAAAGGGACCAAGCTTCACGGCCTACGACGACTTCGCCTGGTTCTACGAGCGCTACTGGAGCGAGCCGTTCGCCGCCGACGTGCGGCCTATCCTCCAAGACACGCTGCTACCATTCGTCCCGCCGGGCGGCCACATTCTCGATCTCTGCTGTGGTGTAGGCCACTCGAGCCATTGGCTCACGGCCTGTGGCTTACGCGTGACGGGAGTGGATGGCTCAAACGAGATGATCCACCTAGCCCGCCGGAACGCTCCTCGGGCTGACTTCGTCGTTGCCGACGCGCGAGCGTACGCCCAACCTGACGCCTACGCCGCCGCCATCTGCACCTTCGACAGCCTCAACCATCTGCCGACGGAAAGTGACCTCCAACAGGTCCTCCGCAACGTTCAACAGAGTCTTGGGCGCGAGGGGCTGTTCCTCTTCGATATGAATCTCGAGGCCGGCTTCCGGGCCGCCTCGCCGGACTCCTACTCCATCGTCAAGGACGACCACGTTTGCGTCGCCGAAAGCCTTTTCGACCCCTCCAGCCGCGTCGGCTGCTCGGATGTGACCATGTTCCGGCGCGAGAACGGACTCTGGCGGCGGCGCGATGTGGAGATCCGTGAGTATTGCTTCAGCGAGAAGCAGATCCGAGGCGCGCTGTCCGGCGCCGGATACACTCAGTTCATCGCCCTCGACGCATCCCGCGATCTAGGCATGACCAACGGCACGGGGCGCATGTTCTATCTTGCCGCGAAGAACGACCGGCCGCGGCTGCGACCCTAGCTTGGGCTGATGTGCGGCTAGCCCTAGGGACGGAAGAACTCGACCGGAGCCAGCCCGGTGATCTTCCAACGCTTCTTCGATGGCGTCAGGCGCAAAGACAGGGTCTCCCTACGGCTCTCGACCCTGCCGAGCCCATTCCGTGGGCTGATCTGCACCAGCCAGTCTACACGCAGCACCCGATCTTCGCCCTCATGGCGGTTCTCTAGAACCTGTACCGACGACGCGAGATCGTTCTGGCTGATCAGGGCCACCACGTAGGTTTCGAGCCGCGCATAGTCTTCCCAGGCCCGCCGATCGAAGTAGCTAAGAAAGGCCGCCGGGCTGTCGGCCTGCAGCGCACGGCTGGCGTCTTTCAAGGTACGGGTCGCAGAGCTTTGTTGTGCAGCCGCCGGACCTACCGCCAGCGCCAGCACCAGCAGGCCTAGCCGCAAACCTGCGAACCCGATTCGGCGCGTCATCCCAGCCTCGTCCCCCTAGTCGAGTGTCGCCAAGATTCCTTAGGCATAGGAGTATCCACAGAGACTGGGGCGGGGCCCCGTGCCGGCCCGCACACTTGTTGCAGCTAAGTCTTCTTTGCAGCAGTCCACTTGTGATAGGTGCGCGGCGTGTGACGCCCGCCCGGGAACAGCGTTCCGCGCCGGCTCAGCGGAGCCGGTCAAGTTGCGGGAAGAAGAACGCCAGCTCGACTGCGGCGGTCTCGGGGGCATCGGAGCCGTGGACGGCGTTGCGTTCGATGTCGGTCCCGACCTTGCCGCGAATGGTCCCCTCGGGAGCCGTGGTGGAGTCGGTCGGCCCCATCAAGTCTCGCAGCGCCGCGATACCGTTCTCGCGCTCGAGCGCCATTGGGACGACATCGCCTTCCGTCATGAACGTTACGAGCGAATCAAAGAACGGCCGCTCTCGATGGACCTCGTAAAACGCTTCTGCCTGTGCGCGCGTCAGGTGCAGCTTCCTCATGGCGAGAATGCGGAAGCCGGCCCTTTCGATCTCGGTGACAATTTCGCCGATGTGCCCGGCCGCCGTGGCGTCCGGCTTGATGATGGTAAGTGTCTGTTCAACAGCCATGAGTCTGTTTCCGTGGCACACTCGCCCGAATGAGCAAGGCGTGCGTCTACAAGATTTTCGCTAGGGTCGAGCCCATCTCCGCGGGAGACGGAGCTACGGCGATGCCCGCGGCCTGGAGCGCTGCAACCTTTTCGGCTGCGGTGCCTTTGCCGCCCGAGATGATCGCGCCGGCGTGCCCCATGCGGCGTCCGGGGGGGGCCGTGCGGCCGGCGATGAAGGAGACAACGGGTTTCTTCACGTTGTCTTTGATGAACGCGGCGGCCTCTTCTTCGGCCGTCCCGCCGATCTCACCGATCATGATCACCGCGTGGGTGTCGGGGTCGTCGTTGAACAGGCCCAGGGTGTCGACGAAGCTCGTCCCGATGATGGGGTCTCCGCCGATGCCGATGCAGGTGGATTGCCCGATGCCGAGCGTGCTGAGCTGTCCGACCGCTTCGTAGGTCAGCGTTCCGGAACGCGACACCACGCCGACGTTCCCTTGCTTGTGGATGTAGCCGGGCATGATGCCAAGCTTCGACTTGCCGGGGGAAATGATCCCCGGGCAGTTCGGCCCGATCAGCCTCGTCCGGCTGCCCCGGAGCCCGTGGCTCACTTTGACGAGGTCCTGCGTCGGGATGCCTTCGGTGATGCAGACAACGATCTCGATCCCGGCGTCCGCGGCTTCCAAAATCGCGTCCGCCGCGCCCGCCGCCGGCACGAAAACGATCGACGCGTTGGGCTG
>JAKZVK010000608.1:0-2606 GCA_047516085.1 Bryobacterales bacterium | reverse complement strand
CTTGATCATCGCCTCGTCGGGTATCGATAGGTGTTCGGGGGCGAAGTGGTTGGCGATCTCCATGGCTTCGTCGAGACTGCTCGTCACGATGATCGAGCCGTTGCGTCCCAGAGACGTCGCGGCGATCGCGCGTGTGGGCAGCACCTTGAGCTGCCTTTTGACCTCGTTCAGGACCCCGTTCGCCGTCCGCTTGGAATGCGTCAGCAAGATGGCCGTTGCATCGACATCGTGCTCGGCCTGAGCGAGCATGTCGGCCGCCAGCATCCGGAACTCGCGCGAGGTCGCGCCCTTGGGAGCGATCAGCATGATCTCGGTGGGGCCGGCTACGAAGTCGATACCTACCTCGCCGGCCAGTATCTTTTTCGCCGCCGCCACGTAGATGTTGCCTGGGCCGACAATGCGGTCGGCTCGAGGGACAGTCGCGGTTCCGTAGGCGAAGGCTGCGATCGCCTGCGCCCCGCCCATGTGGAAGAAGTTCTCAACCTTGAGGAACCCAGCCGTCGCCAAAGTCGTGGGCGTTGGCTTGGGCGAAGCGACTGAGATCACCTTCACGCCGGCTACTTGCGCCGGGATCACGGTCATCATCAAGGTCGAAGGCAACGGATAGTTGCCTCCGGGAATATAGGCGCCCACCGAGCCGATCGGGCGGACGATCTGGCCGAGCTTCACACCCCGCCGGACCCGCTTCGACCACGGCGGCGGCATCTGCAACTCGGCGTACTGCCGGATTCTCTCCGCCGCCGTCTCCAAGGCGTCGCGGAAGTCTTCGTCGGCTTCTCGGAGGGAGTCGCGAAGCTTTTCGGGCGGGATGCGGACCGTGTTGCCCTTGAGACCGTCGTAGCGGCGGGCGTGGGCGAGCAGGGCCCCGTCGCCGCGCTCGCGAACCGCTTCAATGATGGGCGCGACCGTCGATTCGGCCTGCCCAAGCCGCTGTCGGCGCTTAGCGAAGAGCCGGTTGAGTATGGCGCGGTCGCCGCTGCTGACGATCTTAAACATCAGAGACCTGTTTCCTCAGGAATCGTAGACAGCCTTGGGGTTGTAGGTGGGATCTTCGAACTGCGTCCAATCGCCGTCTTCAAAACGGCGGTAGAAGCAACTTCGGAACCCATTATGGCAAACGCCCGGGCCCAACGCCTCAGCCTGGATGACGAGCGAATCCTCGTCACAATCGACCTGAATTTCCCTGGCCAGCAAGTAATGGCCCGAGGTCTCCCCCTTGACCCACAGGGAATCGCGGGAGCGGCTATAGAAGGTTACTTTGCCGGTCTCGCAGGTCAGGCGAAAGGCCTCGTCGTTCATGAAGCCAAGCATCAGGACGCGGCCGTCGGAGGCGTCTTGAACGACGACCGGCAGAAGGCCATCCAGCTTGGAGAAATCAAGTTTCATACGCACCTGGAAACAAAAAACCCGCTCGGCCCCGAGGCCGGCGGGCGTCGCATCGCGTTGATATTTCGCTTACGACTGGGCTTGCTTCCGCCGGGCCCCGTCTGTGTGTGGCGGGCCATGATGATGGCGTCGGTCATGGGGGCGGAGATTCATGGCGTTTTCAGCTACTAGTATATCGCCGAAAGCGACCGTGGTCAAAGTTGGCGTGTAGTTTCGATCCGTGTGTGGAGTTGCAGGGGTATTCTCAACGCGTGCACAGAGGTTGCAGCCGAACGCGAAGATAACCGCGTAGCTCTCTGCGATAAGATGAATCTTGATCGCGGGGTATTGAGGGGAAGTTCTTGGCGGACGAGGCAAGCAGCAAGCGAAAACTGGATTTCTCGATCGATTGGGGCGAGGTCGAGAAAGACATCGGCAAGGTGGTGGACACGTATCGGCGGCAGGTCCGGTTGCCGGGCTTCCGGCCCGGGAAAGCGCCGCCCGCGGTCGTTCGCGCCCGCCATTGGAAAGACATCAAGCAGGAAGTGATCGAGAGGCTGCTGCCCAAGCTCTTCTGGGAGCGGGCCAAGGAAGAGGGCTTGAAGGTCGTCGGGGCACCCGACGTCGCCGATTTGCATTTCGAGAACGGCGAGCCGGTGACCTTCCGCGCTGAGTTCGACGTCCAGCCGGAGTTCGAGTTGGGCGAGTATCTGCGCCTCGAAGTCCCGTATACCGAGCCCCAAGTGACCGACGACGAGGTCAGTCAGGAGTTGGAGCGGCTGCGGGAGCAGCACGTCAGCTACCTCAACCTGGATCCGCGGCCGCTGGAAGACGGGGACATCGCGGTGCTGTCGCTCAAGAGCGTCGGAGACTCGCCCAAGATCGACCAGGACGAGATGATGCTCGGCATCGGGGAGGAATCGACACTGCCCGACTTTAGCGAGAACCTGCGCGGCAAAAGCCCGGGCGACGAGAACGAGTTCGACGTGAAATACCCTGACGACTACGGCAGCGAGCAGCTCTCCGGCAAGACGGTGCGCTTTCACGCCAAGGTCGTGGGACTTCGCAAGAAGGAACTGCCCGAGTTGGACGATGAGTTCGCCTCCGAAGTCGGCAACTTCCCAAGCCTCGACGAGCTACGCACGCAGATCCGCGAGAGCATCGCGGCCCATCGCCGCCGGCACGAGATGTCAACCGCCAAAGACAAGCTCGTCGACAAGCTGGTCGCGCAGCACCCGTTC
>JAKZVK010000607.1:0-4690 GCA_047516085.1 Bryobacterales bacterium | reverse complement strand
CCGCGCCGCCGAGGCGGGTACAACACCGGGCCGACTATTGTCGAGTACCAGCTTTTTTCCACCGGCTACCCCGCGCAAGTAGAGCTGACTTCTGATCTGATTGCGCTGCCTGGGGCGCGCAACTTTGGAGCCATCACCTGGGAAGCCGAAACGCCCCCGGGCACGACCGTCGCAATCCGCACCCGCACCGGCGACCTGCTCGGCAAAGTCATTCGCTACTTCGACAAAACGGGCAACGAAATCACCTATGACGCTTGGAAAAACCTCTTGGGCAGCTTCAAGGGGCCAGCCGACACCACCTTCGTGCCCACTAGCGGCTGGAGCCCTTGGAGCCGCGCCTACCAGCAGCCCGGCGACATCGTCACCTCCCCCGGTCTGCGCAAGTTCATGCAGTTCCAAGTCGGGATGATTACTACCGACCGCGAGGCCGCGGCCTCGATCCGCTCGCTCGCGGTCGAACTGCTCAATCCAGTGGCCGAGCGCATCGCGGCCGAGCTGTGGCCGGCCTCGGTGGAGACCTCCGGTGAGCGGGAGACCTTTGACGTCTTTGCCCAGCCCTACTTCATCGAGTCGCCCGCGGCCTCGCGCAGCTCTGGCTTCAACGAAATCCTGCTGACCATGCCAGCCTCGGAAAACCTCGAACTCTTGGAACTTGGCATCGGCGGCCCGGACGACGAGCAGGTCTTTCGCCTTGGGACCGAGCGCGGCGTGCTCTCGGCCGACGACCAGGCGCAAGCCGCGCTTTTGGCCAATGGCGGCGACTCGATCTGGGTGCGCCTAGACGACGCGCTCAACATCCTGCCCGCGACCAGCCGCACGTACAACCGCATTACCCGCGAGGGCGAAGAGGTACCCGTGACCCAAGACGGCCTGCCGCTTACGGCCGCGGCGTACGGGACCCTCGACAAAGACGAACGAGGGGCCATCCGCTATTTCCGCCGCAATGGTGACCGGCTCAGCGAGATCGACCAAACCAGCTACGGCGACCTGCCCAGCGAAGAGCAAGGCCCCGTCCGCTACTTCCGCATTCTGCGTGGCGATGGGGCCCAATTTTCCTTCGACGCGCTCGGCGACTCGCTCGACTCGGCCGCGTACAACCGCCTCTCTGCGACTAATCGCGGCATTGTGACTGGGCCGGGCCAGCGCTTTCGCCTGCGCCTTTCAGCACCAGTCTTTCTCAACGGTACGACCTTGCGCCTGTTCGTGCGCCATGCCGCGAGCGCCGACGCCGAAGTGGCGTGGCAGGCCGTTGAAGCGGGCAACGCCGACGAAAGTGTCGGCAGCAACACGCTAGCAATCAAGGTCCCCATCGATAGCGGCCTTCTCCATGGCCTCGCAGTCGGTCCCAACCCCTTTACCCCCAACGGCGACGGGATCAACGACGCGGCTGAAATCTCGCTGGACATCTTCAAGCTCACCTCCAGCCGCCGCCTCCAAGTGCGGATTTACACGCTCGATGGGCGACGGGTTTGGCAGCGCGAGGAGATGGTGTTGAGCGGTCGCACCACCGTGCGTTGGGACGGCGTCGATGACCGCGGCCGCCGAGCGCCGCCCGGGCTGTATCTGTGCCAAGTCCAGCTCGACGCCGACGCCGTAGGACAGCCGACGACCCAAGCGCGGATTATCGCCGTGGCCTACTAGTTATTGCTGGAACGCCCGGAGCCGATTATCATTGACGCACCTTAGGAGGGATTGCATGAACCGGAGATGGACATTCTGGACGGCAATAGCCATTCTGTGGCTCGGCAGTGCTGCTGCCGACGCCCAGGAATACGGCGCTCGCACCGGCACGGTCAAAAGGGGCGGGGTGGTTTCCTTTGAGCCACAGGGGCCCGGCGTCCTGTTCGGCTCCCTCGACCCGGCCAAGCGCAAGTGGTACGTGCCGCAGGAGCTTTTTAACGAATATCAGTGGCGGCAGTGGGAATACTCCAACTACGCCCGCGATCACTACCAGCGCTACGTTAGCGCCATCCGCGAGGGCGATTACTACTACGACCTCTACGGCAACCTCATCACCCGGGGCTGGCTGATTTTCAACAACTCGCAGACCCAGCCCCGGCAGTTTGGCTCTTCCGTGCTGAAGTCCAGAAATTTCGAGGGGTGGTTTAGCGGCTTGGTCATCTCGGCCGACTCCAAGGGCCAGCACCACTACGCCCTGACGGCCGGCACCAAGATCCGCTCGACCCTGACTCCAATGACCTTCTCCAAGCCGCGCTGGGACGGCATTCAATTCGACTACGCGGCTGACAAATACCAAGGCACCCTGATCTACTCGCGTATCAGCCGCCCCGGTGGCACGTCAACCAACGATCAAGAGAGCTTGGTCACCAACGCCACCTCTATGTTCGGCAGCCGCACCACCGCGCAGGTGGGCGACTTCGCCACCATAGGGCTGACCATGGTCAACGCCCACCAGTCCAACACCCTCATCGACGGCTTTACCGGCAACCCCTTCACCGGTGAGCTTACAGTCGATCAGAACCAGACCGTCTCGATCATCGAGATCGTCTTGCGCGACGACAGCCCCGAGGACGGCGTTGGCGGCGCAGCCTTCTTCAGCGCCGGTTCGGACATCATCATCACCTATCTCGACGGCACTCAAGACAACGGCAAGGCCATCCGCTTTGAGCCGATCATCGAAGGTGGCCTCGTGGGGGAGGGCTTTCTCTCGGCCGATGGCGTCGAGGAGATCCGCCTGCGCTACGACTTTGACAGCCCGGCCTTTGTCAACCGCGCTTCGGGCACCAAAGAAGAAATCAAAAAGGTCGAGTTCCGCCTCGTGCTGGGCAACGATTATCAGGTCTGGGTCACTTCTGACAGCCAGCTCAACTTCAGCGGCGAGTCCGTGCTCTTGCTCGTCGCCCAAGCCGAGGGCAATGTCCAAGACAACACCAATTTGCAGATCGTCAGTTTCGACTACGGCCTGCCGACCTCCACCCAGATCTGGGGAGGAACCTTAGAGCTGCAAAAGGTCCTCGGCTTCGACTTCTACGGCGAGTACGACCTCAGTTACAATTACACCAAGTACCCCAATGTAGTCGCCAAAACCCACACCACCTTTTCCGGCATCCGCGGCGACCGCGCCGCCGCCGCGTGGATGATGAACCTCTCGCGGGTCGCGTTTCCCTTCTTCTTCTTTGGCGAGGCATACAGCATGGATCCTCGCTACTCCACCCGCACGTTCACCGCCCAAGGCGATGGCTTTATCGACTACGAGGACGAACGCATCCACGTCGTCGAGCTGGTCGAAGACAACGACGACCAAGACGAATTTCCCGACACCGTGCGTAAGGACTGGCAGGTGGGCGATCCGAGCGTTTTCCCCGGCTGGGACGAGAACAATGACTTCATCTCGGATTTCAACCAGAACGACAACCGCTTCTTGAGCAACCTCATCCCGGACTACGAGGAGCCGTTTTTGCGCCACAACGTCGATCGGCCCGAATTTCTCTTCGGCATCGACCTGAACAACAACTTGTGGGTCGATCGCTTTGAAAACGACGAACTGCCCGACTACCCCTACAATAAGGATCACCGCGGGTACAACGCCTACGGCGGCATCCACTTCACCCCGGAGGTGCGGCTGATGGTCGGCGTCTTGCGCGAGGGCCTCATTTCTTCCAACCAGAAAAACCACGCCAACTACGCCCTGCTGACCCTCGACTACCACCACCCTTCTTGGGGCCGCTTCCGCGCCTTTGAGATGCTCAAATCCACCACCGACGACATTCCCGACGACCTCTTGCAGTGGCTGCCCAACGCCAATATCCGCACCGGCGAGCCGACCAAAGTCGAGGATCCCCTCGTCGCCCGCGACGCTTGGATCAACAGCCTGTGGATCGGCCACGACTACAAGTTGCGCGGCCTACTGACGGCCAATTACCTCAAATACGACCTGTATCACCAGCGACTCAGCGAGAACGAGCGAGCGCTGTTGGGCCTGCGCGAGCGCGACTTTTTCTTTGGCCTAATCAACAAAATCAGCTACCGCTTCGACTTTGGGCACCTGTGGCTGGAGCCGCGCTGGAAAAGCGAGTACCGCCACCAGAGCCGCGACCTGATTTCGGCTGACGAGCGCACCGAGCTGGCCGAGATTGGCGGCTTCGTCCTCGGCTTTCCCCTGCTCAGCCACACGACCCTGCTGAGCGGGCTGGAGCTGACCTTCCTCAACGACATGAAGCGCGACTCCAACGACTTCAACGGCCTAGTCTGGGCCTTGCAGTTGGCCAATATCTCCGATTATCTCGGCTACAAAGTCACGACTCATGCGGGGATGAAAATCGACCGCCGCCAGCCCCGAGGCGAGGACGCCGTGATTATTAATCAGATCTTTATTTCCATCTACGCGGGCTTGCAATAAGCGCGCAGCGCCCATGGCTAGACGCTGGATGTTCATGGGGGTTGTGGCTGTCTTTGCGCTCGCCCTCTCAGCGCGCCTTTACTACCTCCACGAAATACGCGTCAGCCCGCTTTTTACCGCACCCGTCGTCGATGCCCGCACCTATACCGAGGACGCTCGCTACTTAAGCGAAGTCTCCTTTGCGGGTCGGCCCGCGCCCTTCTGGCAACCACCGCTCTACCCAGTGCTGCTCGGCGTCCTCTTTGCCGTCGCCGGGGACGATCTCTACCTACCGAGGCTCATCCAAGCCGTCCTCGGCGCGCTCGTCTGCGTCCTCATCTGCCTGTTGGG
>JAKZVK010000606.1:0-2618 GCA_047516085.1 Bryobacterales bacterium | reverse complement strand
GAAGTTCCGCACGTGGCAAGTGCAGTTCTAAGGAGTGGGAGATCGACAACTTCATGAAGGCCATGACTTGGTTCAGCGTGCGAGACGTACGCGAGATCAAGCCGTTGCCATTGCCGCGCCTGCGCAAGCTGAACGACAATTCGTCTAAATTCGTGAGGGGGTACGCGCTGTGCCGCTATCCGAAAGACGAGATCAGGACGTTTCAGTGAGCGAAAAAAGTAACAACTGCGGCTGGTTTGTTCCCCTCGGCGATCTTGCCCTCGACCTCCCCGGCGTACCGGTGCCCACGCGCCGCGCAACGACGACCAGTTAGCGGTGAGGATTCTACGGGCCGAGCCTGCCGCTGAATCGAATCGCAGGATGACGACAGCCGATCTCCTACGCGCCATCCAGCACCGCACCGCACGTGTCGCGATCGGTAGCTCGAGCATGCGAGGGGCGGGCAACACTGGCGTCGTCACTGCCGCCCGCACCCATCTCGGTCGTCTCGACCTGCGCCCATTCGGTACTCGAGACGACGACCGCTTCCGGGTGGCACTCAACAGCGCCACAACTCGCCTGCGGGCGGCGCTGCCGGAGGAGGCGAGGTGCTGGGGTCTTGCCCGCAAGGGCCTGAACATCTTCCTGCGAGACTGCCTCTACACGGTGTACCTCCAGGAACGATACCACCTCGATCGAGCCAAGCCGTTCTTTGAGGTCCCGCTCGACAGTATTAGCGCCAGGCGCATTCGCGCTTTGGACGAAGATGTCCTGCCTCGCTGGCGCGGGGTCAAGGCACTCGACTATCGCACCAGCAAGCGCTACCAGGATGCAGCGGCTCGGATCGCGGCCTCTAAGGGCATTCTGCCGGTTCATCTCGATGCGATCTGGTGGGGCCTGAGGGAGTCGGACGATGCCGGCGACTGAACAGGGCACGGCGAGCAACGCCTGCAGGATGAGCTGTGGGGGCGGTACCGGGCAGGCCTGAAGCGCCTGAAGGCCCGCGATCGCCGGCTGATCGTCGGGCGGGCGGAACTGGGGTACACCTACGCGCAGTTCGCCGCCATCGAACGGCATCAAGTTGACGAAAAGCTCGTCGATCGACCCCCAAGATACTGGGCCCCAGCCCGTCGCGAACCCGCCATGCTGCCCCCCCCGAAGGCGAGGGGGGGTGTCTGACGCATCAAAAACGGCCGGCAGCCTCAACTTGACAATACCCCCGCGCGGGAGGTTTCTTGACGCCGCCGGAAGGTTCCCTACAACGGGACTTATCGATCGTCTTTCTGACTGGTCAAATGCACCGAGCGAGGGTCAACGAAGAGGTCGCCGGCAGGATGCGGCTGCTCAACACGCTGTAAGTACCCCTTCTTCTGCAGCGAAACCAGGCGGTTCCCTGCTGCCGTTTTCTCGATATTGACCTGCTCGGCAAGGCTCAAAGCGGTAACGGTCCCACCGGCTTGCGAGACTAGACGCATCGGGGAGGCCGTGGAAGAGGCGCTGAAGGTCTCGGGCAATTCCGGACAGCCCGCAGCGCGGTGGGAGCTGCGGGACGAATCCGGCCAACCCATTGATACCGGGAAGAAGATCGGTGAATCGGGCATTGTTGCAGGCGCCAAACTACTCCTGAGCCTCAAGGCCGGCGTTGGCGGTAGCCGTGTCTGAGCCGCAGTTCGCGGACCCGGCTGTTTCTCGACGGAAATTCGACAGGGAAATAGCCGAGTTTCGGTCGCAGGCCGACGAATACAGACGCCGCGGCTGGTTGCTCGAGGAAGCCGAATTTCCCCATGCGCTGGTGATTCTGGCAACCGCCAAAACGCAACCCATCTCGATCCTGTGCGGGGTCTGGTTCGACTACTCGAACTATGACGCGGCACCGCCATCCGTGCGTCTCGTCCACCCGTTGACCCGTGAGCCTTACAAATGGTCGGAGGTGCCAACGCGGTTGCCGCGAATGCCAGCGCCGCCGGGCGTCGCACAGGCGCTGCCGCCGGGCGTCGCGCAGGCGCTGGCGCAAGGTGTCGCGCAAGCGCAACTGGTGGTGCCGATACCGCTCATGCAAGCCTACGGCGACGACGACATTCCTTTTCTGTGCCTCCCCGGCGTGCGGGAATACCACGAGCATCCTGCCCACAGCGGCGACCACTGGTTATCGCACCGGACTTCCGGCGCGGGGCGTCTTGTCCGGCTTCTCGAGGTCATCTCCAAGTACGGCCCGGAGACCATCCTCGGTTTTGAGGTCGAGATGACACCGAAAATCCGACTCCGTGCGGGCAGTCCACCGGAATGAGTACTTTCGAGTCGATTCGAGAGTTTGTTGTTTCGGGTGACCTTTGTGACGCGACGGACCGGCAGTTACGTGAAGCTGGACTCGATGGAAACGAGCGCTTCATACTCTGGACCGGCATAGTCCGCGACGACCGCTTGCTTGTCAGGACGATGCACTGCCCGAAACAGACTGCCTATCGCCTGGCCAGCGGGTTGTGCGTGCGCGTCGAGGGGGACGAGCTTCATCGGCTCAACGTGTGGCTGTACGAGAACGCCGAACGGCTTGCCATACAGGTGCACTCGCACCCCACCGAAGCCTTTCACTCAGATACCGACGACGCCTACCCCATGGTGACGACGCTTGGGGGGTTGTC
>JAKZVK010000605.1:0-2666 GCA_047516085.1 Bryobacterales bacterium | reverse complement strand
CCTGCTGATTTCGGACTTGTGCCCGGTGGACGTGCTCCTGCAGCGGATCGGACGGCTGCACCGGCACCGGGAATCCGAGCGTGCGGGAGCGTTCGCTGAGCCGCGGTGCATCGTTCTGGTGCCGGAGGAGGGCTTGGCCGCAGGCCTGGACGGCGGGCTGCTGCGTCATGGGCTTGGCGCCACCAGGGATGGGGGCGGCATCTATCGCGATCTGCTCGGACTGGAGGCGACATACCGGCTGGTCGCCCAACACCCCTTGTGGACGATCCCGTCAATGAACCGAATGCTGGTGGAGCAGGCGACTCATGAGGAAGCTCTGTGCGCCCTGGCCGCCCAACTGGGCGGGCCTTGGATGGAACAGAGACAACAGACCTACGGCTTCGCGGCGGCCGAGCGCGGCATCGCGAGGGGACATGTGCTCGACCGGACCACGCCATTTGACGAGAATCTGGCGTTTCCCGACCTCGACGAGAAGGTGCGTACGCGACTCGGGGAGGACGGCCCTCGGATCGAGCTTTCAGACCCCCAACCGGGTCCGTTCGGGGTGCCGGTGCACACCTTCAGCCTCCCGATGCACCTGTTCAGGGCCGGCGGGGATATGTCGCCTTCGAAGGATGAGATCGATGCCGCATACGCCGACCCGACACCCGAGGGGCTGGTCCTGAACGTCGGTGGGCGGGTCTTTCAGTACGATCGCCTCGGAGTACGGCCGGACGCTTGACGACTCGCAGGATCCATGCTGATAATGATTGTAGGGCAGATGCTCTATGGATGGAAGCAAGCTCGGGAAGGAGTTGAGATGCGACAAACACGAATTGAACGCACTCATCGTAAGAGCGAGAGTGTTACTTACGAAGAAACATTCACCAGCGCCGAAGTACAGCGTC
Source organism: Bryobacterales bacterium (assembly GCA_047516085.1). Lineage (GTDB taxonomy): Bacteria > Acidobacteriota > Terriglobia > Bryobacterales > UBA6623 > JAKZVK01. The sequence continues at coordinate 1,779 of JAKZVK010000605.1, read as the reverse complement.
GTACTGAGCGGACAACGTCTGCATCTCTCGATGAAACAACACTTTACATTGAGAGTGATGTGTCGATGAAGCCTCCGAACGGTTCGGAGATAGTCCCGGATGCAGGGCCGATGCGCCACGCTCGCGCTGTGCAGCCCCTGCAGATCCCCCGCCTTAGCGGGGACAGAGTCGACGAGGGCGATGCATAACCTCCTGCTCGATCCGTTGATCGGAGTGCGAGTGGCCGACACCAGCGTCACAGGCATGTCGCTCCCGGAGCTCTACGCCGAGATGATCGGCGACCGCGTCACAGCGTTTCCGGCCCTGCGTCCCCATCAACGTCACGCTTGGCACGCGTTTCTGTGCCAACTCGGCGTGATCGCACTCCATCGCGCCGGATTGGCCGAGGTTCCGGAGTCGGCCGATCAGTGGCGTTCGCTCCTTCGGGCGACAACTCCCGAGTTTGCCGACGACCGACCGTGGCACCTGATCGTCGACGATCCGGGCCAACCGGCCTTCATGCAGTGCCCGGCACCGGCTGGTCTCGAGGACTACCGGGGGGCGAAGGCAACGCCGGACGATCTGGACATCCTGCTCACCGCGAAGAACCACGAGATCAAGCAGACGACTGCTGTACAAGCTGACCCAGAAGACTGGATGTTTGCGCTGATCGACCTGCAGACCATGGGCGGGTATCTCGGCGCCGGGAATTACCAGATCGCTCGGATGAACGGTGGGTACTCGTCTCGACCGTGTCTGGGACTCGCGCCTGCGGAGGGCGGTCCGGGAGCACATCTGTGCTGCGACATCAGACGCATGCTCAGCGGACGCGACGCCTTGCTGGAAGAGTATCCCGACTACTTCCGGCGAGACCCCGGCGTCGCGCTGGTATGGCTGGAGCCGTGGGACGGCACCGGATCCCTTGACCTCCGGGACCTCGACCCCTACTTCATCGAGATCTGCCGTCGGGTTCGGCTCACGACGAGCGAAGGTGGCATCGCGGCGCGCACCGCTTCGTCACGCTGCGCCCGGATCTACGCGAAGATGGCGGGCGGCGAAGTCGGCGACTTCTGGACGCCCGTTCGGGCGACCGACGGCAAGGCGTTGTCGCTATCGTCGGCGGGTTTCCGATACGACCGGCTCGCCGAGCTGATACTCGATGAGAAGGCCTACCGCCGCCCTACGGCGATGCAGGTCACCTCGGAGAAGGGGGCTCGTTGGCGGCTCGTTGCACGGGGCGTCGCCGCCGGCCAGGGCAAGACGGAGGGCTATCACGAGCGCGCCGACATCGCGTTCACCACCGCCACCGTTCGAGCCCTGGGCAGGACGGACGGACGCGATATTCTTGCAAGAATCGCCAGCGCGCAGATCGAAGAAGTGCAGGAGGTGATCAGGGCGCTGCGGTTCGGCATCGCCGTCGCAGCGGGCGGCGGAAGGGATGCCAACGAGCTCACCAAGTCGCATCGCGGTCATGCCGGCCCTTATTCGCGCCGTCTCGACGCAGAAGCGGACGCCAAGTTCTTCCCGACTCTGGAGGAACGGTACGCCGCCTCTTCCGCTGCAGACGCAGCGCCGGTTGGAGCCTGCCGCGCAGCGTTCGCCCGCACCCTGATTCACGCCGCCGAGCGTCTGCTCGACGAGGCTATCGAAACGGTTCCTTGTCCGGCGATCCATCGGCCGCGGGCACGGGCGCGCGCGACGAGCGCTTTCTGGGGGCGGCTGCGAGGCCCCAAGAGCGTATTCAGCGACCAACCCGAGATCTTCGCAGCTAGGGAGGCTGAGAATGCCGCTTGATGGGAC
>JAKZVK010000604.1:0-12170 GCA_047516085.1 Bryobacterales bacterium | reverse complement strand
TCCCAGGGGCAACCGCCGGGGGCACGCAACCGCGCCATCAGGCCGAGCAACCTATCGAACTTCGCTGAGGACTCCGAAGACTCCGGGGACATGGGACAATGGGCAGGCCAGAGCACAATGTAACATAGCGGTTTTGAGCGTCCTCGTAGCCCGTGGCGCCATCAGCCACGTAGAGCCGCTGGCGTGAGCCCGCGTTGAGCCATGCCGGGAGCTACATTTTTTGACATGGGCCATCCGCTGCGCCTCGAACCTGGTCAACGCAAGCTGACGCATGCGGCTCTGAGTGTCGTAGGCGGCAGCACGGCAAGGTGCGGCCCACTATGCCAAACCCCTATAAAGTCCTCCCGCGACATTAGACGATAGATCATGAAGGCCATCGGTGTGATCCCGGCGCGCTACGCCTCAAGCCGATTCCAAGGCAAGGCGCTGGCCCTGCTTGGCGGACGGCCCGTCGTTCAACACGTCTATGAACGTGCCTGCCGAGCGCGGAAGCTCGATCAGGTGTTCATCGCCACCGACGACGCTCGCATCGCCGATGCGGTGCAGGCCTTCGGCGGACAATCGGTCATGACATCCACCAAGCACGCCTCCGGCACCGACCGTATCGCCGAAGCAGTCAGCGGACTCGACGTGGACGTGGTGGTCAACATTCAAGGCGACGAGCCCTTCATCTCGCCCCGCGCGATCGACCAGACCGTCGAACCGTTCGAGAGCCAACCGGATCTCGACATGACGACGCTCATGCTGCCCATCACCGAAGAGAGCGAACTCCGTGATCCCAACGTCGTCAAGGTCGTTGTCGACCGGCAAGGCTACGCGCTATACTTCTCGCGTTCGCTGATCCCGCACCCGCGGCGGCAGGCACAACGCAGTGCGCGGCAGCACATCGGACTCTACGCGTATCGCAAGGATTTCCTGTTGCAGTTTGCCAAGCTGCCTACCGGAGAACTGGAACAAACCGAAGCCCTTGAGCAGTTGCGGGCGCTCGAGAACGGCCACCGCATCCGGGTCATCGAGGCGGAAGATTATTCGGGCGTCAGCATCGACACACGCGAAGATCTGTGCAGGGCGGCGAGGCTGTTGGCGGACAACGAATGAGGGACCGGGGCTGAGGGGCCGTGTGAGCGATTGTACGGGAGGCCACGTACCGTCAGACCGCAAAATTTGCCGTATTGAAGGATTTATTGCGGCGACACGCGAACAAGGGTCGCAACCCAGCTTGACAGCCCGTGTCGCCAGACGGCAATCTAAGGGATTACACGGTGGGCGAGGCGCTGGGCGGGTGATCTGCACCAACGCCGACCGTAGGTAGAGGGGTAGTCAATGCCTGATCCGAGCGAGGGCCCGGCCGCGGAGGCCGAACCTTCCTTTTTCACCAAACTGATCGAAGGCTTCAAGAAGGGCGGCACGCAGGCCGAACAGGTCAAGACCCGCCGACGCTTCGTCGCCTTCGCCATCAGCGGCTTCCTCACCACAAACTTCCTGATGTTCCTGCGGTTTTTCTTTCCGCGGACGATCTTTGAGCCCAAGACCGTCTTTAGCATCGGCACGCCGAACGACTTCGGGATCGGCGTCGACACGAAGTTTCAGAGTTCGAACCGCATCTGGGTGGTGAAGAACACCGAGCGGCTGTTCGTGATCAGCGCGATCTGCACGCACCTGGGGTGCACGCCGGACTGGAAGCAGTCCGAGCAGAAGTTCAAGTGTCCCTGCCACGGCAGCGGATACGACCCCGAGGGCGTCAACTACGAGGGGCCGGCGCCGCGTCCGATGGACCGCGCTAAGGTCGAGTTGGACGCCGAGGGACGGATCATCGTCGACACCAGCGCGGTCTTCAAATGGGAAAAGGGCAAGGACAGCCAGTTCGACGACGCGGGTGCGTTCATTCCGGTATAGCCCGGATCTAGCCAGCGGGGTTGAAGCGCCGTCCGCTGGCGGGACCGTAGCCTTTTCCTGATCGTTTCGGCAGCGGCGAGGGGCCCACGAGTGAGGGCTCACGAGCGACGGCCGAGCCGCCTTCGGGCCGCTCGGCAAGGGGAGTCAAGCAGTTATGGCAGACCAGACGACGGAAGGTTCCAAGCAAACCGGCTCCGGCAACGGCGCGGGCTCGAACGGGAACAAGAAAGTCCTGGGTTTGGACCCGGCCCTCATCAAGGAGAAGGCCACCGAAGACCTCGAAGCGCTGAAGAAGCCCACCAAGACCGAGCTCTACAAGTCGATCTTCCGGGTCAAGCACGACGAGACGCCGCGCAGCCGCACGCTGGGCGTTTTGAGCAACGTCTTCCTGCATCTTCATCCGGCCAAGATCAACCGTGACGCGGTGCGCTACAGCTTCACCTGGGGTATGGGCGGCATCTCGTTCTATCTGTTCTGGGTGCTCACGTGGACGGGCGTGCTGCTGATGTTCTACTACCACCCCACCAAGGTGCAGGCCTTCCGCGACATCTTGTATCTCGAACACGACGTGCCGTTTGGCAAGCTGCTGCGCAACATGCACCGTTGGGGGGCGCACGCCATGGTGCTGACGGTCTGGATTCACATGTACCGTGTCTATCTGACGGGATCGTACAAGAAGCCGCGCCAATTCAACTGGTGCGTGGGCGTGATCCTGCTGGTGCTGACGTTGCTGCTCTCGTTTACGGGCTATCTGCTGCCGGACGACCAACTCGGTTTCTGGGCGGTGACGGTGGGAACGAATATGGCTCGCGCGACACCGATGCTGGGTCACGATGGGCCGTTCGGGGCCCAGTTCGGCATGACCCCGTTTAACGATGTGCGGTTCGCGCTGCTGGGCGGCTCGATCGTCGACGCTAATGCTTTGCTACGTGCCTACATATGGCATTTCATCGCCATTCCAGGCTTTGCGGCGACGTTCATGATCGTGCACTTCTGGCGGGTCCGCAAGGACGGCGGCATTTCCGGGCCGGCGCCGATGATGCTCGCTAAAGAGATCAAGCCGTTGCGGAAGTTATAGGGCCGGCGATCCGTTAGAGACAGAACGGGGATAGACAGAGCAGGGAGAGAGTTTATGGACTGGGCGCAACTCTGGAAAATCCTGACACTGCCGGACAACGTGCCGATCTTCGGCGTGATGTTCCTGATCCCGTTCTACACGTGGTATGCGCTGCGGCAGGCCTTCGCCAACGATCGGCTGATCGACCAACTCGAGGCCGACCCGGAGATGGCCAAGACGCACCACCGCAAGACGTTCCCGTTCAAGAAGGGCTGGGCGCGAGAGGTGCACGTCTGGCCGTTCCTGTTGCGCATCGAGTTTCTGGCGACTGTGATCGTGACCGCCATTTTGATGGTGTGGTCGATTACCCTCGACGCGCCGCTCGAAGAGCCGGCCAATCCCACCCTCACCATGAACCCCTCGAAAGCCCCGTGGTACTTCCTGGGCTTGCAGGAGATGCTGGTTTACTTCGACCCCTGGATCGCGGGCGTTGTGATGCCGACGCTGATCATCGTGGGGCTGATGGTGATTCCCTACATCGATACCAACCCGTTGGGTAACGGCTACTACACCTACAAGCAGCGCAAGTGGGCGATCTGGGCGTTTTTGTTCGGCTTCATCATCCTGTGGTGCACGATGGTGGTGATCGGCACGATCATCCGCGGGCCGGGCTGGATGTGGTTCTGGCCGGGACAGACCTGGGACCACAACAGGCTCATTTTCGAGGTGAACCGCGACCTGCACGAAATTATCGGCATCTCAGATCCGATCTTGGCGGGCCTCTTCGGGTTTATCGTGGTGGCCGCCTTTTTCGTGGTGGTGGGCTACGGCGTCCACAAGATCATGACGCTGACCGAGTTCAACCGTAAGATTCTCGCGCGGATGACGGCTTTGCAGTACCTGACGCTGCAGTTCCTGTTGATCAGCATGATCAGTCTGCCGGCGAAAATCGCGGTGCGTCTTCTGTTCCGAGTGAAGTACGTGTGGGTCACGCCTTGGTTCAACATCTAGTAGCAATGCGCGACGAATCTTTTCGCTCGGCGAAGGTAGGGGTAAGCCGAGGTCCGACCTTGCGAGACCGCGCAACGTAGCCGTCTGTGAATTCTTGGGGAGCTTGAATGGCTGAAACTCCGACTCCAGAGCTAGACCCGGTCGTCACCAAATCACTCAGCGTGCCGCTGCTGGTGTCGACGCTCATCCTGATGCTGACGCTCGTCTGGGCGATCTATGACGAGGTCTGGGCGATGCGTCCGTGGAAACACTTCCAGGCGGATTTCGTCGAACTCTACCAGGCGCATCTGGCGAAGGTGAAGCCGCAGCAGGCCCAGCGCGAGCAGGAGGTCAAGGGGTCGTCGGAATACGCCGACCTCAGCGCGCAGGTCGAAGAAGCCGAGGCCGCCACGGCTGAGCAAATCGGGGAGATCGATCGCGTGGTGAGCCAGGGCGTCACGCCGCGGATGATCATCGCGCGCCAGACCTACCAGACGCTGCGTAGCGAGATCGACGCTATCAACTATCTAATCGAGACCACCGAAGGCGAATCAGCGAAGCAGTCGCTGCAGGAAGACATCGAAGAGATCAAACAGCGCGCCGTCGAGGTGGAGTTGGCGCTTGAAGACGGTTCGGGTGGAACCGAGACCTTCACGAGGAAGTACGAGCAGTTGGAAGCCGAATTCAAGCGCCTGCAAGGCCGCCGAGTCGAGTTGCAAGCCGAGCGGTTCCGCTTGGCCGAACCGGCCGCCGAGCTGCGCCGGCAGCGTGACGCCTACCTCAACGAACAGTTGTTCGGCCTCACGGCCGCCGGCGTCGACGGCCTGATGAGAAAGATGGACGATTTTGTCATCGACATCAAGCAGATCCACCTCAGCGACATTGACCTCGTCGATCGCTGCGAGTCCTGCCATCTGGGCGTGCGCGAGCCCATGATGATTGAGGCTTCCGACATGGCCGGGCGGGCCGAGTTCGTCAGCCATCCTTCGCCCGACTTGCTCAAGATCCACGACCCCGAACAGTTCGGCTGCACGTCCTGCCACAACGGAAACGGACGTGCTACCCGCAGCGTCGTCAAGGGACACGGCCGTCACAAGTACTGGCTCTGGCCGATGTGGGAAAAGGAAAACGTCGAGGCGGGCTGCCATCAGTGTCACGCGCGGGAGATCGTCACCGAGCACGCCGACGTGCTCAACAAGGGCCGCGAGATCTTCATGAACCGCGGCTGCTGGGGCTGCCACCGCTTCGAGGGGTTCGACTCGGAGTCGGTTCAACTGGCCGCGGCGCGCCAGCGCATGCAAGTGATGCGCGACGAAAGGGGCGCGATTGAAAAGGACCAGCGCTTCAACTTGGCGCAGGGCGATTTGGCCGAAGACAACGAAGCCGCTCAACGCTTCTACGGCCGTGCCGAGGAGCTGCGATTACGCTTGAGCCTGCTGGACGCCGAGTACCACACCCTGCGCTTGGAGCAGGCGAGCCTGGCGCAGGAGGCCAAGAGGTTCGGGCCTAGTCTGCGGGAGATCAAGGTCAAGGACCGCAAGGAGTGGATCCCGGTTTGGCTCAAGGATCCTCACGAGTTCCGTCCCGGCAGCAAGATGCCGGTCTTCCGTCTGCTCGATGAAGACATTCAAGCGATCTCCGCCTACCTTTGGCAGAACGCCGTCGACGCGGAGTTGGAGCAGCACCCGCCAGGCAATGCCACGCAAGGCAAAGAGCTGTTCGAGACACGCGGATGCATGGGCTGCCACTCGATGGGCGAGGGCGACCAGAAGTTCGGCGGAACGTTCGCCGCCAACCTGAGCCGCGTGGGCGAGAAGACGAACTACAACTACCTGGTGCGCTGGATCCACAACCCGCACGAGTTTACGCCCGATCCCGACCTGGGACCGGACGACATCCAACTCAAGCCGATCATGCCCAACCTGCGGCTGAGTTGGGAAGAGGCGCGCGACATCGCCAGTTACCTCATCGAGCAAAAGACCGACGCCGAGTACGCGCCGACGGACTACATGGATGACCCCGAGTTAGCCCAGAAGGGCTTGGCCCTGATCCGTCATTACGGTTGCTCGGGGTGCCATGAGATCCGTGGGCTGGAGACCGAGGGCCGCATCGGCACCGAGCTGACCACCGAGGGCAGCAAGCCGATCGAGCGTCTTGACTTCGCGCTGTTGACGCACGAGGCCGAGCACGACGGCTGGTACAACCACAAGGGCTTTTTCGAGCGCAAGCTCAAGGACCCGGCCGTCTACGACCAGGGCAAGATCAAGCCGCAGCTCGAGAAGTTGCGCATGCCGAACTTCAATCTCACCGACGAAGAGATTACGGCGGTGACGACCTTCTTGCTGGGCGCCACCGAGTCGGTGATGCCGGAACGATACCGCCACCTGCCGGAGGATCAGCGCGGCGACGTGCAGGAGGGCTGGTGGATTGCCAGGCGCTACAACTGTACCGGTTGCCACCAAATCAAGCCCGGCGACGTGACCTCGTTCATGACGATCCCGCGGTATCAGGATCCGGACTGGGCCGAGCAGTTCCCGCCGCAGCTCTATAGCGAGGGTGCGCGCGTGCAGCCCGACTGGCTGCTGGGCTTCCTCGGGAACCCCGCGCTGAGCGAGACCGACATCCACCGCAACGGCCTGCGCCAATACCTCCAAGCCCGCATGCCGACCTTCGGCTTCTCCGAGCGGCAGATCGGTCTGCTGATGCGGTTCTTCATGGCGAGGTCGTCGCAAGCGTATCCCTTTATCCCCGACGAGTTGGAGCGGCTGACGCCTGCCGAGCAGGTAATGGGCCGGGAACTTTTCACCAGCCGGGGCGCGCCCTGTTTGCGCTGTCACATGACCGGCGACCCGGCGCACGACCGTGACGCCACGGCCCCGAACTTCTTGACCGCCGCCGCGCGGTTGAAGCCCGATTGGACGTTTCGCTGGATGATCGAGCCGGCGACAATCGCACCCGGAACGGCCATGCCCTCCGAACTGTTCCGCATGGAGGGCGACCGCTGGATCTTCAACGGTCCGCTGCCCGCGTCGCTGCGTGGATACGAAAAAGATCACGCCCAGTTACTGGTGCGTTACATGTTCCAGCTCGACACGGCGGAAGTCCGCCGCTTGACGGCGAGCGGAGTACAATGAGGGGTGCTAGCTGGCAATTCTTACCACATGGCAAGCTACATGCCCCCGGTTTATCGGAAAATTGTCCTAAAAGGAAGAGGAAGGTATTGAGTATGTTGTCATCAAGGAAAGTTTTCGAATTTCTGGCGCTGGGCCTGCTGGTCGTGGCTCTCGGCTGCGGCGGCGGTGAAGAAGCCGCTGAGGCGCCCGAAGCCGAAACCGCCGACTACTTCAAGGTCGACCCCGCGACGGCGGCGACCGTTACGGGCAAGGTTGCCATCGAAGGCGACACGCCGAAGGCGCTGATGCGCGCCATCAACATGAGCGCCGAGCCCGACTGCGGCAAGCTGCACGACAAGGCTCCGATGGCTGAAGTCGTCGTTCGCACCGACGGGGGCTTGCAGCACGTTTTCGTGTGGGTGAAATCCGGCCTGGAAGGCAAGAAGTTCGAGGTGTCGAAAGACGCCGCCCAGCTCGACCAAAAGGGCTGCATCTACACGCCGCACGTTGTTGCGCTGCAAACAAGGCAGATGCTCAAGGTCTCAAATAGCGATCCGACCACCCACAACGTCCACCCGCTGCCGAAGGTAAACCGCGAGTGGAATAAGTCCCAACCGGGGGGTGCGTCCGACATCGAGTACCAGTTTGCGCGGCAGGAGATCATGCTGCCGGTCAAGTGCAACATCCACCCGTGGATGCGCGCCTATATCAACGTGGTCGATCACCCCTTCTTCGCCGTGAGCGGTGCCGACGGCGCCTTCGAGATCAAGGGGCTGCCTCCGGGAACGTACACCATCGAGGCTCACCACGAGCGGTTGGGTACAAAAGAGATCAGCGTGACCGTGGGCGACGCCGAGTCGAAAGAGATTGCCTTCTCCTACGACGCAGCAGGCTGAGTCAAGTCCGGCCGTCTCGCGCGGGCTGCACCGCTTCGCGGTCTTCACAGCGGCCTCGACGTTTTGCTTGATCATCGCCGGAGCGCTGGTGACAAGCCGGGACGCGGGGCTGTCCGTGCCCGACTGGCCGCTTTCCTACGGTCAATGGATGCCGCCCATGGTGGGCGGCATCTTCTATGAGCACGGCCATCGCATGATCGCAAGCTTTGTGGGCCTGCTGACGATCATTCTCGCCGTGTGGCTTCAAGTAGCGGAAAGCCGCCGCTGGGTCCGCCATGTCGGCTTCGCGGCGCTCGGTGCGGTGATCGCGCAGGGACTGCTGGGCGGGTTGACCGTGATCTTTCTGTTGCCGACGGCCGTCTCGGTCGGCCATGCCTGCTTGGCGCAGCTCTTTTTCACAATGACCGTCAGCCTGGCCTTCGTCACGTCGCCGGGTTGGCGAAAACGGGCCGAGGAGCCTGCCTCACTCGACGACGCCGGCCGGCCTCCGCTCTCGCAACTCTGCTTGATGATGAACATCGCGATCTTCGGGCAGCTGGCGCTCGGTGCCGCTTTCCGGCACAAAGGGGTGGGCATCATCCCGCACCTTGCTGGCGCGGGCGTGGTGGCGGCCATGGTCGTGTGGCTGCTGGTGCGCGTCATCACCCGCTACCACGACTGGCCGCGCATCCAGCGCTGGGCGCTGCTGCTCAACGGGATGGTGATGCTACAGCTCGTACTCGGCGCCGGCGCGTATTGGATCCGCGTCGTCACCCAAGACGCCCCACAGCCGCTGCTGCCGATGGTGACCCTCACCGTGGCCCACGTGGCCTTGGGAGCGCTCTTGCTGGCAACGAGCGTGCTACTAACGATCCAGGTACACTACAGACTTCGGCGGCAATACGCCGATCTTCCACACCAGACGATCCCCGCCGCCACATGAGACCGCAGGCCGCAACCGCACAGACCTTTTTCTCGGGCGCCCAGGCGTTCGTGGGGGACTATCTCGAACTGACCAAGCCGAGCGTCGTGTGGCTGATCTTGATGTCAGCCGCCGTTGGTTTCTACATGGCACCGGTGCCGCTGGACGTGCTCATGCTGCTGCACGCGATGTTGGGCACAGCGTTGCTGACAGCGGGGACCGGCGCGCTGAATCAATGGCTCGAGCGCGAAGCCGATGGCAAGATGCGGCGAACCGAAAACCGTCCCTTACCGGCTGGACGTCTTCGCTCGGGCCCGGCTCTCGCCTTCGGCGGGCTGCTTTCCCTCGCGGGCTTGGTGTACCTGCTGGCCGCCGTGAATCCCCTTACCGCCCTGCTTGGATTGCTGACCTGGGGGTCGTACTTGGGCCTCTACACTCCGCTCAAGTCGCGCACCTGGCTCTCGACGTTGGTGGGCTCCTTCCCGGGAGCGATGCCGCCGATGATCGGCTGGGCCGCCGCCCACAACGAGATCGGCATCGAGGCATTGGTGCTGTTCGCGATCTTGTTCCTGTGGCAGTTTCCTCACTTCTACTCCATCGCTTGGATGTACCGGGAAGACTACGCCCGCGCGGGCATCCGGATGTTACCGGTGGTCGAGCCCGACGGGGCTTCGACCGGGCGCCAGATCGTGTGGTATGCGGCGGCGCTGCTGCCCGTCAGTCTGGCGCCGGTATGGCTGGGCATGGCGGGCTTCGTCTACTTGGCGGCGGCGCTGGTGCTGGGGCTCGCGTACCTGTATTTCGGAGTCGTTCTCGCCCGCGCCAAGACCGGCGCCGATGCCCGCCGGCTGCTGCAAGTCTCGGTGGTGTACCTCCCTCTGTTGTACGTTTTCCTCGCCGCCGACCGGCTCTAGCCTCGGCTGGGTGCGCGAAGCGGACGCACCGATGTTAGATGAAATGAGGAGACTCGCGGTCTCGGGGGTGAGGTGAGCTCCCGAGCGACGGGCCGGCCGCAAGCGAGGCAGTCTGCCATCTTGAACGGCATCCCGTATCACAATACAGGCACTCTATTCAGCGAACCGCATCGAATACAAATCCGCGTCGCGCAGGACGAAGCGCAACCGAACGGGCTTCTCCGCGAGTCTCGCCAGGGGATTGCGGTCCGTCCGCCCTTGCGGGCGCTGCCACTGCACTTCGCCCTCGATCTCATCCCCGTAGATGACCGGCGAATGCTCGAGCGCGAAGCCGGGTATGGGGTCGCCATCGGCATCCTGCACTTCCACGCGGACACTACCCGCGGCCGAGGTGGAGTAATTGAGAAGGAGCCGGCCGCCCTCGAAGATGAGCGGCTTGGTCACCAACTCGCCGCCGTGATAACCGGCGTGCACGGAGACAAACCCATCCGTTCGCACGACCATGCGCTCGAGGTGGTTCGTCGGATACGTGTAGTGGCGCGCGACGTAAAGCGAGATCTCGCCGGGCGCGGTCTCCGCAAGCCCGCGCGACACCGCGTTCGTGCGATGCACCCAGTTGCGCGGATCGCGTCCGGGCCGGATGAAGGCTTCGAGGAAACGGTTCCAATGCAGCCCGTCACGGCTGCTCATGAAGACGCTCTCGGAGATACCTCCGTGCGGCGGCTCATCGACCAGCGCCCGCCACGGCATGAACCGCTTGGGGAAGGCCAGGTAGATGTGCGGCGCGCGAAAGTAAGGAACGGTGGCGTTGGTGTAGAGGTGCTCGGGCGGCGCGTCGCCGAAGTCGGCCCACTCGCCCGGCGTCCAATGGAGAAAGTCTTTCGACGTGGCGGTCTTGATAGTGCGGACGCCTTGGGTGAAGTCGCGATAGACGGCGACGTAAAGGTTGCGCTCGCCGTCCCAGAAGGCCACGTTTTGCGAGTCGAATTTGCCGTCGCTGATGATCGGCTCGTCTTGCATCTTCTCCCAACGGATGCCGTCGGCCGACTTGAGCGCGATCAGGGGCCCGCCCGCCACCGCCTTATAACGCTCCGACGCCGGCGCGGCCGGGTTGCCGTCAATAAACGGCGCAAAGTTGTGCGCGCCCTCGCCCATCCAGATGATGCTGTTGTCCTTCGAGCCGTTGAACTCGTAGAGACCCAGCGAGGGCCGCGTCCAGTGGATGCCGTCGGTGCTCTCGGCGTAGGCGGTGAGTTGGTCATGCGCCGGCGGAACTGTCTCGTCCGCTCCCACTCTCGATCGAATGACGTAGTCGGGGTGGACGCTGCCGCGATAGTACAGCCGGTAGCGGTCGCCATCTTGGAGCACGGTCACGTAGAGGCTCGTGTTGCCTTCCCACGGCTGGTCGAAGCTGAACACCTTGCCGGCCGAGCGGGGAGAGTGCAAACGCAGCTCGACATCGTTCATGGACTCGATGAGGTAGTCATCCACGAACAACTCGAGGCGCGACCCGATGTTGACTGCCTGCCCGCCGGACTCGTGCGTTGCCGGTTCCGCGGAGGCAGGCGGCAGGAGCAGCGAATAGAGAACGAGAACAGCTGCGTACTTGGCGAATGGCATGACTCTCTCCAGAGGGACTCTGGTCCAGAGTACTACTTTCGCGCGGTTCGCTTCGGGGGCAGCGGGCTCCCAACCGCTGTCGAGAAGAGAAACGCCACTACCGAGGAGTAAGGCGGTCCGCAGGATCTCAGTACGTCGGCCTGCCACTCTGAGCCGCAGGCGTAAGCCTGCGTTGATCTGCTTCTGCTTGCCACGGCGGCCGCCGACTGCTTGACAACGATCTCTTGCGCCATTGCACCTCAACGCGGGCTCACGCCCGCGGCTCTGACTGGTGGGTCGGGCGGTCACGCTCCGCGCGGCGCGGAGTGGCGGGCTGAGGGGCTGTGAAAAAATCGGGGACTGTCACAAGCGACAGGAGATAAGTCCCCTGTCCTCAACGTCTATCAGGTCGCGGTTGACTGTCCCCAGTATTTTTTCACAGCCCCTGAGGCGCGAAGCGTCGGTAGGGGTCTGGGCTACGGGCGCGCCCACTCCATGATCAAGACCGCCGGGACGAACCGCGCTTTCTCGAAGCGCTCCTCCTCGCCCATGTCGACAAACAGCGGGCGTTCCGGCTCATCGACACAGTGCTCGGACGTGTGTGTGGAGTGCAGGCCGGCTCGCGCAGCCGCCGCGTTGAGCTCTTCCGGTTCGTAAGGATAAGTCTCGATCTCGTAGACTCGTCCGTCAAATTGGAACGTGCGCTTCCAGCCCCTCTCGGTTGCACGCGGGTGAAAGTCGCTGATCAGAAGGCGGCCGCCGGGGCGCACCAGGGTCGCCAGTTGCTCCAAGGCTTCCACCGGA
>JAKZVK010000603.1:0-5036 GCA_047516085.1 Bryobacterales bacterium | reverse complement strand
CGCGTACCGGCAGTACCAGCGCACCGCCCAGAGCACGATCTCCCCCCGAAAGTGGCGCCCCTTGAAGTCGTTCATGCCCTGACCCCTCGCTACCGCCCTCGCAGAGAATTCACCAAGCGGGCCGAATTTTGCAACAGAGCCCAACGGATGAACTTCCACGACAGCAGGGAGTGGTCAGCTGCGGTCATCTATCCGGCCTCTCGTTGGGCGATTTTCGAACGCCCGGGCCCTGATGGGTTCCGCACACGCGCGCCTCATCACTTTCACGGTCTTGAAAAACCATTGGTGTACTCAGGCTCCGTGCGTGTCGGTCCGACCTGTTCTGCCATCACTTCCGCTTCACTCCGCGCAACCTTGCGGGACTACCGTCCCATGGAAGGCTTTTCTCGCTATTCCGCCGGGCCAGACATGCCCGGAAGCCTGGTTCCGGCCATGGTCAATCTCCTCCGCGCTAGCGGCGCCGGGTCCGAAGGGTCGTAGCGAAGCGAAGAAGCCGCAAAGCGGCTTGACGCGGTGCCATCAGCGGCGTCCCCGGCGTCTCGTGCCTTCGCTCTCATGCGGCTCTCCCTACGTGCCCGGCGTTGAAGTCCATGCCACGCGCCAACACCGCCCATGCGGTCCGTGCGTTCTTGTTTGCCAGCGCCACCCCTGCGATGTTCCGCCCCCGCCGTTTCTCCGTGGCGAGCGCCCAGAGGCTACGTCGGTCCGTTCGCCGCGCCGCGACACGCAACGCCGAGCGCGAGCCGTGGATCAGCAGCGTGCGAAGGTAGCGGTCGCCGCGTTTGCTGATACCGAGCAGTGTCGGGCGCCCGCCCGTCGACCGCTGGCGCGGCACTAGTCCCAGCCACGCCGCCATCTCCCTCCCATTACGGAACGCCGTCGCGTCCCCGACGGCCGCGACCAGCGCGGTCGCGGTGAGCACGCCGATCCCCGGGACCGCCATCAACCGCTGGCAGGCAGGTGTCTCCCGAGCGACCGTTGTCAGCTGTGCGTCGAACATGCTCACGCGTTCATCCAGCCGCCTGAGTTCGTCGCCCAGGTCGCGAAGCAGCCAGCGTCCTTCAAACGAGATTTCGTGGTGCGCGTCCTCCAATACGTCCGTTAGCCGTCGGAGCAACGCCACGACGCCCTTGGGCGCCTCGACGCCGTACTCGAGCAGGAAACCGTGGATCTGATTCGACTGCGCTACTCGGTTTCGCACGGCCATCTGTCGTGCCCGGTGCAGCTGCTGAATGTGCTCCTGGCCGACCGACTTGACACCAACGAAGCGCATGCTCGGGCGCGCCGACGCCTCAGCAATCGCGTCCGCGTCGTTGACGGCGTTCTTGTTCGACTTGACGTACGGCGCAACAAATTGCGGACTCATCAGCAAAACCTTGTGGCCGTGTCCTGTTGCGAGCCGCGCCCAGTGATGCGCGCTACCGCACGCTTCCATCGCCACGACACAGCCCGTGGCCTGGTGTGCCAAGTATGACTGCAGCTGTGTCCGCCGCATGCGCTTACGCTCCAGCACCGCGCCATTGTCATCTACTCCCGTCACGTGGAACACCTTCTTCGCCAGGTCGATACCTACACGTGCTACTTTGTCCATGGCCCGCTCCGTTGTCGATTGAGAAGAGACCCCGGCATTCTGGCCGTCGAGCTCGTCCGAAATGAAGCGGGGCGGACCATCCCATTACTTTCGACCATAGCTCATGGCGACTTGCGACCCGCTTGACTACCATGAACCGGTGGCTTCAGTCGTTTGCACCGGGCGGATGGCGCGTCGGCCGGGCCTCGGGAACACGTACGCAGTACGTACGGCTATGCACGAAGAATTGCGGTTGGAGCGTCTCGAGCCTTCAACCGGAGAGTTGAGTTTCATCAGGAGGAGAAGACCATGAAGAAGCTGGAAGAACTTCAACGCCGGCTGTCGGAAGGCCGGATCAGCCGCCGTGAATTCATCGGGCGGGCCACCGCTCTCGGCTTGGCGGCGGCGATACCTCTCGGCATCCGGACGGAGGAGGCCAAGGCGGCCGAACCGATGCGTGGAGGCAGGTTGCGACAGGCGGTGCGCGGTGGCGCGACCTCCGACAGTCTGGAAGGCGCGCAGTTGATAGACACTCACAACATCAACACGAGCTGGCAGGTCCGCAACAACCTCACCGAGGTCACTGCCGACGGCGAAGTTACCGGCGAGCTCGCGGAGAGCTGGGAGCCCGACGCGGAAGCGCGCGTATGGGCGTTCAAGCTGCGCCAGGGCGTCGAATTCCACAACGGGAAGACGCTCGACGCGAACGACGTCCTCTACTCGATCAACGCGCATCGCGGGCCGGACTCGAAGTCGGGTGCATCGGGGGCGGTCGCCGGCATCAAGGATCTCGAGGCGGATGGGGACCACGTCGTCTTCACGCTCGAGGAAGGCAATGCCGATTTCCCCTTCCTGATGTCGGACTATCATCTCGTCATAGCGCCGGCCGAGACCACCGGCCCTCAGTGGGACGAAGGGATCGGCACCGGCCCTTTCATCCTTACGCATTGGGATCCCGGGGTCCGCTCGGAGTCGAAGCGCAACCCGAACTACTTCAAGGAGGGACGCCCGTACTTCGACGAAGTGGAGACGCTGAACATCCTCGATGTGAACGCGCGCACCAATTCCCTCAGGACCGGCACGGTGGATGTCATAGAGGCGCCGGAGCTCAAGACCCTGCACCTGTTGGAGAGTACTGCCGGCATCAGGGTCGTCGAGGCGAGCGCCAACAAGCACTCCGAGTACATCATGAACACGAGCTTGCCGCCCTTCGACAACAATGATGTCCGTCTCGCGCTCAAGTACGCCATAGATCGCGAAGCTCTTCTGGACACTGTCCTGCGCGGTCATGGTTACCTCGGCAACGACCATCCCATCGGCCGGGGTCAGAGGTACTTCGCCAAGGACATTCCCCAGCGAGAGATGGATCTGGACAAGGCGCGCTTTCATCTCAAGAAGGCCGGTCTCTCCGAGCTCAACGTCAAACTGCATGCGGCCGACGGGGCATGGGCGGGAGCGGTCGACGGAGCCGTCCTGTTCAGGGAGCACGCCGCCCCCGCCGGCATCAACATCGAAGCGGTTCGCGAGCCCGACGACGGCTACTGGTCCAACGTATGGATGGTGCACCCCTTCACCGCCTCCTACTGGAGCGGCCGGGTGACGGAAGACTGGATGTTCTCGGTCGGCTATGCGGAAGACGCGGCCTGGAACGAGACCTTCTGGAAGCACGACCGTTTCAACGTGCTTCTCTCGGCGGCGCGAGCCGAGCTCGACGAGAACAAGCGCGGCGAGATGTACGCGGAGATGCAGCTCATCGTTCGGGACGAAGGGGGAGCGGTCATCCCGATGTTCGGCAACTTCGTCTCCGCGCTGACGGACAAGCTCCGGACGCCGGAGAAGATCGCCGGCAACTGGGCGCTGGACGGCGACAAGAACATCGAGAGGTGGTGGTTCGCCTGATGTGTAGTCGCACTTCAATGGCAGTCCGAGCGTAGCGACGTGCGGCGACAATTCGGTCTATGCCCCTTATGGCTCTAAGCCCCTCACGCCTGAAGAGGCGATCAAACGAAGGGTGGCATGGCTGAACCGCCTGCGGCAGCACGTCTACGACAAGAGTTACGCCCATCAAAGCAGCCTGCTGTGCGGCGACTTCAACGTAAAGGTCAAGGCTGACGGCGCTCCAAAGGGGGACCGGTACTCGGAACAAGAACAGAATGTCCTGGAAGAACTGATGAGCCTCGGATTTTGTGACCTCTACCGCCACGCGCACCCCAACCCTGAGGAAAAACCGGGATGCACTCGTGGTTACAGCGAGAAATATCCCAAAGGTCAATCCCGGCTCCACCTGGTTCTCGCAAGTGAGAGCCTGAAGCGGCGTCTCCGATCCGCGTGCTTGGATGTCGATTCATGTCCCCGGCCCCGGAAGGACGCCCCTCCCCTCGTCGTGGATTTCGACGACGTCAGCCTGTGAGAAAACGTGGGGCGGCTTCAGCGGCTACGGAATGCCGCTGGCGGTCCCCATCGAGGACCCTCTGCCCGCCGGCCGAGGGATCACTCCCACACGCGGGCGACGAGCTCGCGCGCCTCGGCCCCGATCGCGGTGGTGTAGAGGGCGGTGGTGTCGAGGCTCGCGTGCCCGAGCACCGCGGCGACGGTGGTAAGGGGCACGCCGGCGGTGACTGCGGCGACGCCGTAGGCGTGCCGGAGACCTCGAGGGCAGGCCTGGGGGCCTTCGATGCCCGCCGCGGCCATGAGCGCGCCCACCTGGCGGTGTGCCGCCTGGCGGGTGATGGGCCACAGTGCCCGGGCGCGCGCCCTGGGGCTCGCCTGGGCGCGTCTGACGCGGTGCACGAGCTCGAGCTCGTGCACCAGGTCCTGCGGAACCGGAACGGCTCGCCAGTGTTCCCGGCGGCGCTTGAGCGTGGCAATCCGCAGCTCCGCGGCCTCGAGGTCGACGTCGCACGATCGAAGCGCCAGCGCCTCGCTGACGCGGCAACCGGTCAGGGCCAGCGTGCGCGCGAGCGTCTGCACGGTGGGCTGGCGGTGGGCCCGGACCGCGGCGAGGAAGCGGGTGCGCTCCTGCGCGGTGAGGTACTTCCGGCCGCGGGCGTCGACGAGGGTCATTTCGGCGCTGGGCGACACGGGCGCAGGCCTCCGGGGCGGGTGTCCCGGAAAGTTACATTACCCTATAGGAAATGTACAGATGCGCGATTCGCCCGGCTTTCTCAGGGCCTTTGTGAGCGGCGATCCCGGTGTCCGGAGGGCTGGGGTAGGGCCGGAAAGTTTACATAATAGGCATTCTGTAAACGGGCTACTCGGATTGGATGTCGCCTCGTTGATTCAGGGTGTGGTCGATTATTCGAACAGCTCCGCCTGTCGTACGCGTTTTGCCTGTGTAGGGGTCGGCCATGTCGGGGAGCCCCGGCGATGTCCCTTCAAGGAGTGCTTCGACGGACCCCAGCTGGAGCTTCGGGTATCCGAACGGCGAGTCATGGTCTGATTTTAAGCGCTCCCGGCACACCTTTGG
>JAKZVK010000602.1:0-6985 GCA_047516085.1 Bryobacterales bacterium | reverse complement strand
GATTCTGAAGTCAAGGATTCTGATGGGATCCTCGCAGTGAAACGGGCACCCAGGAAGCGCGGCTCCGACGCCGGGCGCGCGGTGGCCGACCGTTCTCAGGCCGCGAAACTCTCGCCAGCCAAGAAGTTGGTCTTCTCCCTGCTCACCGTGGGCGCCTTCTTCGGGCTACTCGAAGCCGTGCTCGCGGGCCTGGGGTTCGAAGCGCCGCTCAAAGACGCCGACCCTTACGTCGGCTTCGCCTCGAACATCCCGCTGTTTGTGGAGCAGCCGGGCGCCGACGGACGGGCTTGGATGGTGACGGCCCCGAACAAGAGGAGATGGTTCAACGACCAGAGGTTCCCGAAGACCAAGCCCACCGCGACCTACCGCATCTTCAGCTTGGGCGGGTCTACCACCTACGGACGCCCCTACGACGACCGGGGCTCGTTCAGCGGATGGCTGCGCGAGTTCCTGCCGGCAGCCGACCCGAGCCGGGATTGGGAAGTCATCAACGCCGGGGGTGTCAGCTACGCGAGCTATCGCCTGGCGGTCGTGATGGAAGAACTGACCCGCTACGAGCCCGACCTGTTCGTCATCTACACCGGGCACAACGAATTCCTCGAGCGGCGCACCTACCCCCAGCTCGTCGAGACACCCCCGGCGCTCACCGAAGCCGCCGGCCTGCTGAGCCGCACGCGCATCTGGGCCGCCGCCCAACGCATCGCAGGTACGCCCTTGGCAGGCAAGCATGCTGGCGGCCGGCCGGTGTTGCCGTCCGAGGTCGATACAGTGCTCGCCCACAGTGTCGGGCCCAGCGACTACACGCGTGATGACGAGTGGCGTCGTCAGGTCATCGAGCACTTCCGGTTCAACCTCAACCGCACGGTCGACTCGGCGCAATCGGCGGGCGCGAGGGTGGTGCTCGTCGTTCCGGCATCGAACTTGAAGGACTGCTCGCCCTTCAAGAGCGAGCACGCAGCCGGCCTGAGTGCGGACGCGACCGGGCGCTTTGAGGCTCTCTACCGGAAAGGGATCGACGCGATGGACAGCAGCCGGCCCGAGGCCGCTCTCGCGACGCTTGAAGAGGCGAGGTCGATCGACGATCGCCACGCCGAGGTTCACTACCAACGAGGTCTGGCACTTTACGAACTGGAACGCTGGGACGACGCGAAGGCCGCCTTTCAGCGCGCGATCGACGAGGATATCTGTCCACTACGGGCCCCCAGCGAGATCAAGCGTGTCGCGGCCGCAGTGGCTGCCGAACAGGGAGTCCCGCTGATCGACTTCGCGCAATGGACCGAGAGCCGGGCGCCGAATGGAATCCCCGGGGCCGACCTGTTCCTCGACCACGTGCATCCCACGCTCGAAGGCCACCGCCACTTGGCGCTTCAACTGATCGAAGCCATGCAGCGGGAGGGAATCTTGGAGCCGTCCCCAGCGTGGAACGAGACGGCCATCAAGGAAGCATCGCAGCGCGTCGAAGCCCGCGTCGACTCGAGCGCCCACGGCCAATCGTTGCGGAACCTGGCGCGGGTCTTCTCCTGGACCGGGCAACTGGACGAAGCGCGCCGGCTCGCCACCCAAGCGCTCGAAGCTTTGGGGGAGGACTCGGAGACCTACAGCCTTCTGGGCCAAATCGAATCGGTGTCGGGTGCGCCGGCGGAAGCCGAGCGCCACTTCCAGCGGGCGGTTGAGCTTGCACCCGGCAATGTGGATGCCCGGACCCTGCTGGGGATTGAGCTGGTCAGCCAAGGCCGCCCCGAAGAGGCTGTCCCGCACCTGCGGCAGGTTCTGCAAGCCGACCCAAACGGCGCCGACGCCCACGCCAACCTCGGGCTCGCCTTCGCGTCGCTGGGCGAGTCCGACCAGGCAGTCGAGCACTACGAACAAGCGCTACGCATCCATCCAGCTCACACCGAAGCCCATGTCAACCTGGGCGTCGAGCTGTTCGCCCGGGGCCGCCCCGACGAAGCCATGGAGTACTTCCGAGAAGCACTGCGCCTGAAGCCGAGCTACGCCGACGCACACGCGAACCTGGGTCTCGCGCTCGCCTCCCAAGGCCTCGCCGACCAAGAGATTGAACATTACAAGCGCGCGCTTCAACTCGATCCCGATCACGCCGAAGCCCACTACAACCTGGCCAACGCTTCCTTTTCCCAAGGCAACACAACCGAGGCGATCTACCACTTCCGCGAAGCCCTTCGCATCAAGCTCGACTCGGCGCAGGCGCACTACAACCTGGGCGTCGCGTTGCTCTCGGTGGATGGGCTTTCGGCGGACGACGCCGAGGAAGCCCTCGGCCATCTCCGCCAAGCCGTCGCCATTCAGCCAGAGCTCGTCGAGACACACCCCGAGTTACGCGAACTGCTCACGTCGCCGTGACAGGTTGCCGAGACAGCCTCAGGCAGTCTCGATCTTCGGCGCGTACTTGCGCCGCACGAGGAAGATGTAACCGGCTATACCAAGGACAAGCCAGAAACCAACGAACTTGATCGGGGCGTCGAAGCTGCCGGTTTGGTCCACCAACCAACCTGTGATCGGACCGGCCACAAAACCGGCCAGATTCGCGGCCGTGTTCTGAATCCCCACAACCATCGCGATACTTCCGCCCGGGATCAAAGTTTGCGTCAGCGCCCAGTAGTTGGCTGTGGCGAAACCCAGGCCGACAAGGGAAAAGATTGCGAAGAAGAGTTTCCAATCCAGGTTGTCAGTGAAGACTCCAAACGTTTGCGTTGACGCAAACAGGAAGCCAAGGATCGTAAACGCTTTGCGGACATTAATCGGGTCTCGGCCGCGTTTGATCATCTGGTCGGCCAGATAGCCGCCTACCCAGATGATGACCGCCATCCCTCCAAAACCAACGAAGGGGAACCAGCTCATCTCCTTGAGCGACATGTCAAATTCATCCTTCAAGTAGCTGGGCATCCACTGCATCGAATAGTAGACGAAGTACATGTAGCAGAACGTACCTAGAAGCACTCCCCAGAGGGCTGGGCTCTTCAGGATCACCGCGGTGGGGAGGGTAGCAAGCTTTGATTCATGCTCAGCCCCCAGAGCACCCAACCCCGCTTCCTCGACCCGATCTGTTGCCGCCACCCTTCGGGCCCTGCGGGAGTACCAGGCACCTAACACGACCGCAGCGACCACAACGAGTCCGATGCCGATGCGCAGCCAGCCGACGGTCCTGGCCAGGTTCATGAGTAAAGGAACTCCGAAGACCGTGGCGAGACCTGTTGCCGTGAAGTACCAGATCATGGGCATGAGCCGCTTCTCTCTGGCCACCGCAGCGATGTCCTCCTTTTTTACCCAGGCCATCCACGGGATCAGAAACACCAGACCCCCAATACCCATTACGAGAAACATAACCTCCCAGCCGAACTCCGCAATCAGCCAACCGGCCAGCAGGAACCCAAAGGCCGGCCCAAGCTTTGTACCTGTCATGTAGAGTCCGACGGCTTTACCGCGATCTTCCTCATCGAAGTGAAGGCGGATGTAACGCATGCTCGACGGCGTGACAACCGATTCGCCGATGCCCAATAGCAGACGGACGACCATGAGAAAAACAAGGCTGGACGTCAAAGCAGTACCGGCTGAGGCGAAACTCCAAAGCAGGTAACCGTATATGTAAGGATTTCGAACTCCGTACCGATCGACAAGAACGCCAGAGGGGATCTGCAGAAGCGTGTAGGTAATGAAAAACGCGCCCAGGGCCCAGCCCTTTTCCGTCTCGGTCATGGCGACCGACGAGATCATGAAGGGAATCGCGACCGAGAGGCAGACCCGGTCGAAATAGGCGTTGATCATGCCGAAACTCAGCAGCGCGACCACCGGCCATCGCCTGCGGTCTTCTTTGTTGGCTGTTTGCGGCAGCGTGACTTGCGGGCTTGCTGTACTCATCTAGGTCCTTTCCTGGGGCTCGTTTGTGCTCAGGGGGTTGCGGTCGAAGATGTACTCTTCGACGGGCTGGCCGCCGATGAGGTGCTCCTCGAGGATGCGCTCGGTCACCTCGGGCGTGACCGAGTGGTACCAGGTCCCCTCCGGATAGACGACCGCGATCGGCCCACGGGTGCAAACGCGCAAACAGTTTACCTTACTGCGATAGACACAGTCGTCTCCGCTGGCCAGCCCGAGTTGCGAGAGGCGCTTCTTGAGGTAGTCCCAGGCCCGGTTGGTCACGTCGCGGGGGGCGCACTTGGGGTTCGTTTGGTCGGCGCACAGCAGGAAGTGGCGCGTATAGGGGCCGGTGGGCACCTTGGGCGGCGGGTCCGTAGAATCCTGGCTCATGACGGCCCGCCTATTATACCCGCGGAGCAACCGAGCCGTGACCGTGAGGGAGCGGTCCGGCACAGGCCCTGGAGCTACGATCGAGGGTGCTAGGGCGGACATGCCTGGCACGGTCGGCACCCGGTTCTCCGGCTGACCCAATCAGATTGGGTAGATTGGGTCTTTACAGGACACTAGCGCGCGGCGTAGAGCACCTATCGCTCTCGCCCAGAAAGGGTGGGCTCGAAGTTCCGTGCCGGACCGCTCCCTCACGGTTACGGCTCGGTTCTTGTTGTCACGGTCGGGTTTGCACAGCACCGGGCTTGCGGCGGTAAACCTCATACTTGCGATCGCCCGGTGGCCGGTGGCGGTCCCACCAGGGAACCTCGACCGTGTAGGCGTACTCCCACACCTTCTCGTAGCGCTCGTCGAGCCCCTTGGGTTGCTCGCGCTTGGGGTCCCAGATGACGTACCAGTCGGCATCGGCGATGTCGTCAAACTGATCGTCGGGAATGCGGCCGCGAAACTGTTGATTGTGCGGAGCGTCGCTGTCGAGCAGCCCCACCCAACGCATCTCCGGCAGGTAGAAGTAGAACGCCATGCCCTTGACGTTGCGCAGGAAGGCGACGCGGTCACCGGGTTCGAGGTGCTCTTCGAGGTAACGCAAGACCGGCCCGTTGTAGGAATCGTCCGCGAGATACTGGCGTTCGAGCACCTGCTCGGCGCCCGACCGGCGCCAGTTGAGATTAGGCCAGATCAGCAGACCCGCAAAGAAGACTATCGCGGCTTTGCGTCCGGCGGTGCGTTCGATCGCCGCGACCGCAACCGCCCCGAGCATGAAAGCCGCCGGTAACACTTGCAGAAAATGCCGTGTGTTCGCCTGGTTCTTGACCGCGGCAATCGTCAGCAGCGGCGAGACGACAAGAATCAGAGCCCCCATCAGAGCCGCGCGCGGCCACACTCCCGAGAGGTCCAGCCGGCTCCAACGCCACAGCAAGAACGCGGAGAGCGCGATGCACAACACCGCAAACGACCAGAAGCCGCCAGCGGTGAACTGGCCTAATTCCGAGGTGCCGTAGTTCAGCACCAGAGGCGAGAGAGCAATCAATGCGGCAAGCAACAACGCCCCGGTCGTTACCGGTGACGAGACACGGGCGCGGCGGAAGAACAGATAGCTCGCCGCGGGCAGCAGCAAGACGAAGGGAATCATCCGCCAATAGTCCCGGATGCGCGAGGTCAAACCCGAGCGCCATAGATCCCAGGACGATCGTGTCTCGGCAGGAGGCCAACTCGTGGCGAACTCCGAGTGCAACATCCAGAACTCGAAGCCCAGAACGACCACGAGAATGCCCGATACCGCCACGAAGCCTCGCAGCAGCCGCCGGTCGCCGAGACAGAGGACGAAGGCACCCAACGACGCCCAGGTACCGGCGAAGCTCACGTAGTTCGACAAATACAGTAGCGTCCCGTAGACACCTAGCCGCACGTAGAACGAGCGTTGTCCCGCGCGGCCGGGGTCCCGCAAGTAGCGGCAGAACTCCAGCAACAGCAGCGACGCAAACAGCACGACCAGAATGTAGTATCGGGACTGGCGCGCGGGGCTCAGAAAGTGGATAGAGAGCAACGCGAGAGACGGTGGCAGGAAGGCCGACAAGCCACCATAGAACAGCGTCTGCCCTATGCGATAGAACACGAACAGGCAGGCCGCGCCGATCAATACGAACGGAAGGCGCGCCGTGAGCGTCCCGACGCCCAGCAGCTTGAAACCAATGCCGGCCACGTAGAACTGCAGCCAACTGTGCATCGCCGGCAGCAGCTTCGGGTTGAAGTCATGCCCATCGGCAGCTTGGGCGATGAGTTGCTCGCCGTCGAAGACGCGGGGGACCCACACGCCGCTCTCGGCCATGAGGCGTCCCCAGTTGGCGGTGGTGGTTTCGTCGCGCCACAGGGGAATCGCGTCGAGACGCCACAGAAGCAGGAAGGCCGCCAGGGCGATGAGGAATCCCGAGAGGGCCTTGCGCATGAGAGTTAGCTGCCTTCCGGCGCGAGAAGCGATGCTCTTCCCTTCGGGGACTGTCACCATTTTTCGCGCGCCCATGGAATCAACCGCCGACCGACATCCTTCGTGCGCGAAAATTGGCTGACTGTCCCCAAGAGCGCGGCTCCCACCCTTTCTGCGCCGGAAGGTAGCTAGTATACCCGACCATCGACCGAAACTTTTACTCCGCACCCGAGTTTGTAGATGATGTAAGGCAAGCCGGCCGGCACCGAACAACATACACCGCAAGGAGGATCAGGCAATGAGGTCACGAGTCATTCGTTCCATGGCGATCGCAGTTTGCGCGTTGACACTAAGCGCCGGCACGATTTGGGCGAAGAAGCCCACCGTCAAGAACCGGCAGGGCACGCAAGTCACGCGGCTCCGCCACGGCGCGGCGAACGGTTCCCTCACGCGGCCCGAGGCGCGGCGGCTATCGGTCAATCAGGCGCGCATCCATCGCTCGGTCGTTCGCGATCGGGTGGATGGCGGCGTTTTCACCCCGCGCGAAAGGGTCAAGGCGCAACACAGGCTGAACCGGCAGAGCCGTGCCATCGCGCATCAGAAGCACGACGGTCAAAACCGGCCATGACGTGATATAAGAGGGGGCATGCAACGACGTGCCTTCCTGGGAGCTTCGGCGGCGGGCTTGGCAACGAGTTCCGCCGCCGGCGCGCGTCCGGACGCCAATCAATACTTCGAGCT
>JAKZVK010000601.1:0-4065 GCA_047516085.1 Bryobacterales bacterium | reverse complement strand
ACCGCCCCTGGACGCTTGACGCCATCATGGCTCTGAAGACCGTCGCCGATCCGCGGATCAGCCCCGACGGCGAGCAGATCGCTTACGTCGTTCGCAGCGAGAACCGTGAGCGAAATGCTTATGACTCGCAGATCCGAATCGTGGATGCCGGCGGAAAGTCGGATCTGCCGCTTGCTGGTTCTCACAAATCCGATCACTCCCCTCGCTGGGCGCCCGACGGCCGACGGTTGGCTTTCCTTTCAAGTCGAGGTGGGAGTTCGCAGGTCTACGTCAGCGACCCTGCGGAAGGTGGTGTTCACAAGGTCACCAACGCCGCGACGGGTGCGACGCACTTCGTATGGTCTCCCGACGGGAAATCGATCGGCTATCTGGCCGTGGATCCGATCGGCGATGAAGAGGCCGCGCGGATCAAGGCCAGAGACGATGCCATCGTCCGCGGAGAGAACCTCAAGTACAGCCGGATCTACGCCGTCCCGGCTGAGGGCGGCGAAGCCCGCCTCGTGACCAAACAAGACCACCACATCACCTCGTTTGATTGGTCGCCCGACGGAACACGGATGGTCTACGCATCTCAGAAGACCCCTGAGCGCCGCTGGGCCTTTTACGTGGACTTGTACGAAGTCAATGTCGCAACCGGTAAGGCGACCGCGTTGGTCACTCAAGAGGGACGCGACGCAAGCCCTTCGTATTCACCCGACGGCAAGCGGATCGTCTTTCACACCCAAGGCGGCACGTCGAACTATTTCGCCGAACGCGACGTGGCGATCGTACCTTCCGGGGGCGGCCCCATCCAGGGTCTCAAGAGCCTGTACGAGGGCGACGTGTTTCGGGGCGGCGACTCGCATTGGTGGTCGGAAGACGGGTCGCGAATCATCTTCGGGGCGGGCTGGAGCACACGCTACCACCTTCTTGAAGTCGACCTGAAGCAGCAAGAAGGTCGCAAGCTGCCCCTCGACCCCGTGTATCCGTCAGCGTTCAGCGTTAGCCGAAACGGTAGGCGCGTTGCGTTCATCCAAATGTCCAACAACACACCGCCGGAAGTGGCTGTCACCGATCTGCCGAAGGGCGGTGGGACGGCAAACGTCCGCCAGGTGTCGAAGGTCAACGCCCATGCCGCCAACTACCCGCCGCTTCGCACCGAAACTATATCGTGGAAATCGAAAGACGGCTCGCTGGTGGAGGGCGTGCTCCGCTATCCACTGGGCTACCGGGAAGGCGAGAGCGTTCCCTTGCTCGTGCAGTTGCATGGGGGACCGACGGGCGTAGCGACCGAAGGGTATCCGATCCCTCGGACCTATCCGACACAGCTCTTCACGCAGGAAGGATTCGCCATCTTGGAGCCGAACTTCCGGGGCAGCAGCAACTATGGAGAGGAGTGGCGGCTCAAGAACATCGAGTCGCAAGGCTTCGGTGATTTCGACGACGTGATGACCGGCGTCGACCACCTCATCGAAAAAGGCGTCGCGGATCCCGACCGCTTGGGCGTCATGGGCTGGAGTTACGGCGGCTATCTAACCTCGTGGGTCATCGGCCACACCCACCGGTTCAAAGCAGCCTCGATCGGCGCGCCTGCAACCGACTGGATCACCTACTACGGCGAGTTCTACGGCGCGCACGAAGTCCTGTGGACGTACTTCGGCGGCAACCCATGGGACCACGGCGAAAACTACATCCGCCACTCGTCGCGCCAGGGACTGACGACGGCCAAGACCCCCTCCCTGTTACAGCGCGGCGACAACGACTCTGAGCACAACCCGGAGATCCACCAGATCCTGAGCGACCGCGGGGTGCCGGTCAAGATGGTCACCTACCCCCGCGAAGGCCACGGCTTCCGCGAGCCGATGCACCAGCGCGACCTGATGAAACGCAACCTGCGCTGGTTCCGCAAGTGGGTACTGGGCGAAGAGACGGCTGACTCGCCGTAGTTTGTTCAGAACAGCTCGTGGACCGGTTCGCCCGTGGTGTCGTCGATCGAGTTGGCGATCTTGAGGGGCCGGCCGATGGGCGTCATGTATTCCTTGGTCCAGTCGATGCCGAGCGCCTTGTAGACGGTTGCAAAGAGGTCACCTACCATCACGCGCCGGTCGGCGATATAGGCACCGCGATCGTCACTGGCGCCCACGACCCGGCCGCCTTGGATGCCGCCGCCGCCGAGCATCATCGACCAGCAATTCGGCCAGTGATCGCGCCCGAGAGCGGGATTGTGTTCCGGCGTACGGCCTAACTCGCCCATCGCCACCACCACCGTCGAGTCGTAGAGACCGCGGTCGACCAAGTCGTCGAGCAGCGCCGAGAGTGACTTGTCTAGCGGCGGGCACAGCCGGTCGCGGTGTCCGGCGTCGTTCTTCCCATGCGTGTCCCACGAGTTGCCGTGAAAGCCCGCCGCCGTCACGAAACGAACGCCGCTTTCGACGAGCCGCCTCGACAGCAGCAGGCTCTGGCCGACCGAATCGCGGCCGTAGGCGTCCTTGGTCTTGTCGGATTCCTTCGAAAGGTCAAACGCGGTCCGCACCTCGGGCGCCAGGATCATCTCCCAGGCCTTCTTGGTGAAGGCGTCCATCTCGGTATGTTCCAGGCTCTCGACGCGCTTGCGATACATGCGGTCGATTACTTTCCGGAACTCCAGCCGCTCCGACATCGACGCCGGCACCAACGACTTCGGCACACTGAGGTCGGCGACCTCGAAGTCGTCCTTCGACGGGTCGGGGATCATCATCGGGTCGTAGTCGGGCCCGAGTAACGCGGAGCGGAAGTAACCCTGGTACTGCTTCCTGTAGTCCCGCTTGGCCACGAACGCGTAGGGCGGTAGAGCATTGACCGGACCCAGCTCTTTGCCGACGATCGAGCCCCAGCTCGGGAACTTCATCGCGGGGTTCAGCTCGTGGCCCGTGACGGCGTAGTGCGTCGCCTGCGGATGATCGTCGCCGAACGAGCGCATGGAGCGGATGATCGACATCCTGTCCATCCGCTTGGCCAGGGACGGGAATAGCTCCGAGATCTGGATGCCTGCAACGTTGGTCGAGATCGGACGGAAGGAACTGCTGGGTTTGGGGTCGAAGGTGTCCTTCTGGCTCGGTCCGCCTTCGAGCCAGACGACGATTACCGACTTGGCGGTGCCGTCGGGCGCTTGGCCGGTCCTGGCGGCGACCGCCTGCTCGAGGAGCAGCGACTGACCGAGATGCATCCCCAGGAAGCCGAGCGAGCCGACCTTGATGAAATCCCGGCGGGACCATTCTTGCTCACTGGCGCACTGGCAGCCGACTTGCTTCATGGCTTCTCTCCCTCCTGATACCGAATAGCACGTGTCCACCCACCTAGTGGACTCTTTCGAAAATGCGCTGGCGGACGGGCGCAGGGGCCCGTCCCTACATGGTCCACGCAAACGACCGCTTTGGGACGCTGCATTAGTGATTCTCAGCGAACTCGCGCGAGCTGAGCATGCCCCACTGCAAGTGGCGCAACGCTTCTTCACGGCTCGCCGATCCGGCGATCAACTTCTTGAGATCGGTCAACTCCGACTCGGTCGGGCGCCTCGTCAGCGCCGCCAGATACAGCTCCTCAATAATCTCGTCGTCGCTGGCGCCGCTCTTGTAGAGATCATACACCCGGCCGCCTTCGCTCCAAAGCTTCTCGTTGTAAGTGGGGCCAACCAGCACGTGCAGCGCCTGACCCAGGTTCGGCTTCACGTTCCGTTCCGGGACAGCCGCCCGACTCGGACGCCCGTAAATATCGAGAAACTGCGACTTGAACAGGTCCGTCTCGCGCAGTTGCACCGCCCGCGTTCCCAGCGGCATCTGGCTCTCGCCTCGCGGGGCCCCGGCACCAAGAGCGACAAACGCCTGCGGGACTCTTGTCACATCGGAGATCGCGTCCAACAACACCTCCGCGTCCAACGGACGCGCTAGGGAGTGCGAGTAGTTCGTGCGGTCCGCCTGGTTCGTCTCATTGGTCTCGCTCGAAAGCTGATAGGTTCTCGACGTCACAATGAGTTGGATTAACGCTTTGATGTCGTATCCACCCTTGGCAAAATCCTCAGTCAACGCTCGCAAGAGTTCAGGATGAGTG
>JAKZVK010000600.1:0-3860 GCA_047516085.1 Bryobacterales bacterium | reverse complement strand
CCTGGTGATGGCCTCGCAGTTTGAATCGCTCATCCATCCGTTCGTGATTCTGTTCACCGTGCCCTTGGCGCTGGTGGGCGTAGTTCTGTCCCTGGCCCTGACCGGGACGACGATCAGCGTGATCGTGCTCTTGGGAGTGATTATCCTAGCGGGCATCGTGGTCAATAACGCCATCGTCCTGGTCGACTACACGAACCAATTGCGCGAACGCGGGATTGCCAAGCGCGACGCCCTGGTGCAAGCGGGCCAAGTGCGGCTCCGCCCCATCGTCATGACGACGATGACGACCGTCCTGGGCCTGTTCCCGATGGCGCTTGGCTGGGGCGAGGGGTCGGAGGTGCGCGCGCCCATGGCGATCGCCGTGATGGGCGGCCTGCTGTTCTCGACTCTGCTTACGCTGCTGCTCATCCCCGTCGTATACGACCTGGTTGACCGCCGCGTGCGCGTCACCGCCGATGCAGCAGCTCCGGCCGAGCCCGGCGGCGAGGCAGGCAGCCGGGAGTGGGGCACGCCTCTGGCCGAGGGCGGACACGGCCCGTTGAACCCTGGAGGAATCAGCGATGGAGTCGACTGACCCCAGCGACAACCCGCGAGAGGAATCGCGAGGCCCCCAGACGCCGGAAAACGCGGCGGCGACCAGCCGGATGACTGCCTCCGGCAACCGCTTGGCCGAGTTCTCTCTGCGCTATCCCGTGACCATCTGCATGATCTTTGTGCTGTTCATCACCCTGGGCGTGATTTCGATTTTCAAGATCCCGTTGGTGATGATGCCTGCCATGGATTGGCCGTTTCTGAACATTGGGCTGGCCTATCCAAACGCCACGCCGCTTCAAGTGCTCGAGTCCATCACCAAACCGCTCGAGGAGGTTCTGAGCACGGTCCCCGGCAGCAAGCAGATGCGATCGCGCGCGTCGAGTGGCAGCGCGAACGTCAATCTCACCTTCGGCTGGGAGCAAGACCTCGACGCGCGGCGGGCGGAGATCCGGGACAAGATCGATCAGATCCGCGACGAACTGCCGGACGACATCGAGCACATCTGGATCCGTAACTGGGGAACCGAAGACATGCCGATCATGCTCGGGCGCATCGCCTCGGGCAAGGATCTTCGGACCGCCTACGACTTCCTCGACCTCAAGATCAAGAAACCGGTCGAGCGCGTCCCCGGGGTGGCGGAGGTGGATTTGTGGGGTGCGGGCCGCCGTGAGATCGACATCGACCTGCGGCTCGATGACATCAAGCGCTACCGCGTCGACTTTCGACAGCTCTTCCAGCGGCTCGACGATATCAACGTCAACCGATCGCTGGGCCGGGTCGTCGATGGGGGGATCCGCTATGGTGCGATGACGCACGGCACGCTTGCGTCTGTCACCGACATCGAGAACATCCCGGTCAATGACCGCGGCCTGCGCCTCTCCGATATCGCCGACATTGTTTACGACGCCCCGGCTCCGACAGGGGGCAACCGCCTGAACGGCAAGTCTGCTGTCGGCTTCGTGGTTCGCAAAACCTCGCAAGCCAATACCGTGAAGGTCGTCGACGGCGTGCTGGCCAAGATTGAGGAAATCGGTAAAGACCCGACGCTCGAGGGTATCGATATGAAGCTCTGGTTCAACCAGGGCGAGCAGATCACGAAGTCGCTCACCGGATTGCTCTCGGCCGGCGTCTTTGGCGCGGTTCTGGCGGTCCTGGTGCTGATCGGCTTCCTGCGAAAGTGGGGCGCAACGTTGGTGATCGCCCTGGCAATTCCTTTTTCGATCATCAGTGCCGTCGGTTTCCTGTACCTCTCGGGCCAGACGCTCGATGTCTTCACGATGCTGGGCTTGATGCTCGCCACCGGCATGCTTGTCGACAATGCGGTTGTCGTGTTGGAGTCCATCTACCAGAAGCTCGAGATGGGGATGGACCGCGTGAGCGCGGCAAGGATCGGTACGCAGGAAGTCATCACGGCGGTGATCGCCGCCACCCTGACGTCGGTGATCATCTTCGTCCCGCTCATCTTCGGCGAGAAGAACAACTTCTCGGTCCAGCTCAGCCACACCGGCATCGCCATCATCTATGCGTTGGGGGCCTCGCTGTTTATTTCGCTGACGCTCATTCCTCTGGCCATGGCGCGCCTGTTGCGGATGGACGTGCGGAAGCGTTCGGTCTCACAACAGTGGATCGTGGAACGTCTCGAGCGCCTGCTGCGCCGGCGACGGGCCGGCGAGGCGGTGCATTTATCGCTGGAGACGACGCCATCGCTGGAGACGGCGCCGCCATCACCGGAGGTAGCGCCCCCCGAGACGGGCCGCATCACGAGGTTCTATTTGCATACCGTCGCTTGGCCCTTGCGCCATCGCGTCCTGGTGGGCCTCCTACTCGTGCCCGCGCTCATCGGCGGGTCCTACTGGCTGTTGATGAACAAGGTACCCAGCATGACGCCTGACGCGCTCGATGTTAGCGACGTGCGGGTGAGTTACCGTTTCACGGAGAACTTCCACTACGTCAAGATCCTGCAGGACTACGTCTTTCCGGTTGAGAGCTTTCTCGACGCCAATCGCGAACAGTTTGGCATCACGGACATCTATACCCAATACGGAAACAACCGTGCCTCCACGCAAATCTATTTTGATACCGACAAGGTCGACCACGTAGCTCTCGCGAAGATTCGCGACGAGATCACCGAAGGCCTTCCCGAGATTCCGGGGGCCGAGATTACTCTCGGCAGCCAACGGGGTGAGAACCGGACCGGATTCAGCGCCAATTTCTTCGGAGACGACCCACAAACACTGGAATCGTTGGCTCAGGAAGCGAAGAAGCGCATACTAGCCCTTCCCGATTTCACCAAGGTTACGACACGCCTCGACAGCGCCGAGGAGGAAGTTCAGGTTCGCGTTCGCCGGGACTTGGCTCGCCGCTACGATGTCTCGGCGCAGTCGGTTTCCCAAGCCCTGGGCATCGTCGTTCGCGGTAGGCAGATACGAGGCTTCCGCACCCCGGAAGGCGAAGTCGACGTCCTCGTCCAGCTACGCGCCGAGGACCGCGAAAACCTGAACGACTTGCGGTCGCTGGTCGTCGGCACTGGGCAGGACGGGGCGCAGATTACGCTCGAGCAGGTATCGGACTTCCGGATCGAGAAGGTCCCGGGCCAGATTCGCCGTGAGAACCGCCAGACAAGTACCTCTATCTACGCAACCTATACCGGTGCGCAGAGGGCTATCGGCAAGCAAGAGATGAGTGACGTCCTCGACCTGCTCGACTATCCGCGTGGCTACGGTTGGAGCTTCAGCTTTCGGACCAATCGACAAGATGAAGACCGTGCCGGCTTCGTCACCAACATCGTTCTGGCGTTATTCATGGTGTATTTCGTAATGGCTTCGTTGTTTGAGTCGCTGGCCCACCCCTTCGCCATCATGTTTTCTCTGCCGTTTGCGATGGTGGGGGTGGCGGGCTTCCTGTACGCAACGGGTAGCCCGTTCAACGTGATGGCGTGGATCGGCTCCATCGTCCTGATTGGAATCGTCGTCAATAACGGTATCGTCCTCATCGACCACATCAACAACCTGCGCCGGAAGGGCATGCCACGCTCAGAAGCCGTCATGGCGGGTTGCCGGGAACGCCTCCGTCCGATTGTGATGACCGCCGCCACAACGATCGTCGGCCTGATTCCTCTGGCGTTCGGTCGCAGCAGCGTTTTTGATATGCAGTACTTCCCGATGGCGCGCACGGTGATGGGGGGCCTGATGGCGTCGACCGTGCTGACGCTGATTGTCCTGCCGACGTACTACACCTTGTTCGACGACTTGGCGAACTGGGTGAAGTTCGTTTGGCGCCGCTCGGGCTCGTCGGAGCTTCCCAAACCCGCCGACGCCGTCTCGGGC
>JAKZVK010000599.1:0-6734 GCA_047516085.1 Bryobacterales bacterium | reverse complement strand
CGCCATCTGGTCTCCCGCCGAACACTCCGCCAATTCCGCGGCGACGCGATGAGACAGTGGCGGCAAGTGACGACCGTTGCATAATCTCCGGCGTCGGCGCCCACAAGCTGGTTACACGGTGGTTAACGTGACAACGCCCGCTGGAGCCCTCGAAGCGCTCGCGCGGGTCGACATTCGGATCCAGGTAGTAGTTGGCGATCATTCCGTGCCGCGATGGCGTGGAACCGGTCACCAACGAGGGCAGGTTGACATAGGTCTCGGTGGGGAAAGTACAGCGGTGCTTGTAAAAGGCTACACCCTTCCGGGCATGCCGGGACAACTCGGGCATCAGCTCCTGCGTGATCATCTCCGGACGCAGGCCATCGAAGCCGACGAGCAGGAACTTTACCGGCGATAAAGGAGTCTTCTTTTCAGACGAAGGCATTCGCTATTCCTCGTGTTTGCGAAAATGAGGGTCGGCCAGAACCGCCATCGACCAGCCCACAGGATTCACGGACTCGGCTATTTCAAGGTCGGATCCAAGCAGTCCCGGACCCAGTCGCCCAGGAGGCTCATTGCCAATTCAGCCGGCTGGTCCACCATGTCAAGGTGAGGCCAGTTGCGCTCGACTTCTTGAAGCCCGACGATGTCGGCTCCTTCTACGGTCCGAGCGATTCTCTCGAGGTCGTAGTTCAGGTCTTTACCGCGAGAGAACTGAATATTGTACGTCACAATGCGCATACTTCAGCGTCTCCTTAGAAATCATCGGAAATTGTCACCGGAAGTGAGGTGGCGAGATCCCATGCCCGGATTTACTCTAGTCCTTTAATGTGGGGTCGAGCCGGTCGCGGACCCAATCGCCCAAAATGCTCATTGCAAGCGTCGCGAGGAAGATCGCGAGGGCGGGGAAGACGGCGATCCACCACGCGGTCAGCAGGTAGTCCCGACCGAATCCCACCATGTTCCCGAGGCTCGTCAGCGGTGGCTGTATGCCGAGGCCGAGGAAGCTGAGGGATGTTTCCAACAGAATGGTCTGCGGGAAGTTGAGCGTCATGTTGACGATCAAGGCATTGGCGATATTCGGCAGGATGTGCCGCCCGTAAATCCGCAGGGGCCCGGCGCCCAGTGTCCGCACGGCGACGGCGTATCCGTGGGTGACCGCCGACAGGGTCAAACCGCGCGTCAGGCGCGCATACCGTTCCCAGCCGTAGATCCCCATGAGCCCGATGAAGAGCGTGAGGCTGTTGCCGAGTGTCGCCACGACCGCAAGCGCCAGGATCATGAACGGAAGCGCCGCCTGAAAATCGATGGCGGCCATCACCAGGTCATCCACCCAACCGCGGAAATGGGCCGCCATGAAACCCAGGGCGGTGCCGAGTATGGCGCCGATCACCGTGCCCAGCAGCGCAACGAACAGGCTCATGCGCACGGAGGAGATCAGGCGGCTGAGCATGTCGCGGCCCAGGTCGTCAGTGCCCAGGAGGTGTACCACGCTGCCGCCTTCGGCCCAGAACGGCGGGACGAGGCGCCCGCGTAGGTCGATCGCCTGGTAGTCGTAAGGCGCGATCCAGTCGGCGCCGAGCGCCACCACGATCAGGCCGAAGAGAGACATGGCGGACAGCACGACCATGAACGGAAGGTTCCGGATCGAACGGATGATCCCGCCGCGCTTCGCGATCTCGACGCTTGCTGTCGCTTCAGGCCGTTCGGTCATCCGCGCGCCTCCTAATCACCGGTTCTCAGGCTGCGCACCCTGGGGTCGAGCCAGCCGTACATGATGTCGATAACGAGGTTCGTGGTGACCATCGATACCGCGATCAGGATCATGATGACTTGGACCACCGCCGTGTCCCGGTAGCCGACCGCGGAAACCAACAAGCGCCCGACACCCGGCCAGGCGAACACGTTCTCGGTGATCACGCCGCCCGCGATCATCGAGCCGACGAAGAAGCCGGCGATGGTGACCGTGGGAATCGCCGTGTTCGGCACGGCGTGCCGCCGCACGGCGGTGGGCCACGGGATGCCTTTGGCGAGTGCGGTTCGCATGTAAGGCTGGTTGAGGACTTCGAGCATGGCCGAGCGACTGAAGCGCGCGAAGATGGCCGCTTCGGCGGTCGACATCGTGATCACCGGCATGATGTAGTGCAGCCAGGTCTCGCTCCCCGCGGTCGGCAGCAATCTCAAGGTCACCGAGAACAGCAGGATGAGGAATATACCGACCACGAAGTTTGGCAGGCTGAAACTCATGACGGAGACGGCCATGGTGCCACGGTCGATCCAGCTGTTGCGGTGCAGGGCCGCGTAAATGCCGGCGGGAATACCGATCCCAAGGGTGAGAATGGTCGTCGGCACCATGAGGGCCAGGGTCTTCGGGACGCGATCGAGCACGACCTCCAATGCGGGCCGCCCGTCGACCAAGGAGATGCCGAAATCGCCCTGGAGCAGATTGCCGAAATAGATCAGGTATTGCTTCCATATCGGTTGATCGAGCCCCCATCGCCGCCTGAAGGCTTCGATCGCCTCCGGGCCGATGTCGACGCCGAGGATTTCGATCGCCGCATCACCCGAGATTCGAAGGATTATGAAAACGAAGGTGACGACGGCCCACACGGTGAGCAGTGCGCGGAAAATCTTCTGCGCATAGAACACCAGGGACATCAGCCGATCTCCCCGCTGACCAGGTGACACGCGACCATGCGACCGCCGGGGTAGGTGATCATTTCCGGCGCCCGTTGGCCGCACAACGGAGCGCTGAAAGGACACCGCACGTGAAACCGGCAGGCCGGCGGCGGATCGATCGGGCTCGGAGGTTCGCCCTCCAGGAAGATGTGCTCACGCTCCATCCCCGGTTCCGGAATCGGGATCGCCGAGATCAGCGCCCGGGTATACGGGTGTTTGGGGGATTCGAAGAGCTCCGTGACGGACGCCATCTCGACGATCTGCCCGAGATACATCACCGCGACACGATCACAGAGGTAACGCACGATGCTGAGATCGTGACTGATAAAAAGAATCGTTAGGCCAAGCTCGGCGCGCAGGCGTTGCAGCAGGGTGACCACCTGCGCCTGGATCGAGACGTCGAGCGCGGAGATCGGTTCGTCGCAGATCAACAGCTCCGGTTCGAGAATGAGCGCGCGGGCGAGCACGACACGCTGGCGCTGGCCGCCGCTGAGCTCATGGGGGTACTTCGCCAGCTGCTCGTCGAGCAGCCCGACCGAATGAAGCAGCCTGAAGGCCGTTTCCTTGCATTCCAATGGCGTGCCCATGCGATGAATCTTCAGCGGCTCGATCACCTGATCGATCACCTTGATACGCGGATCGAGCGCGCCAAGAGGATCCTGGAACACATACTGAATCCTCTGGCGCATCTCGCGCCATTCTCGTTCGGAGAGCGCCGTCAGGTCGATGCCGTTGAGCCTGACGTGGCCCGCTTGCGGAGGATGAATGTTGAGGATGGCCTTGGATGCCGTGGACTTACCGCATCCGCTCTCCCCCACGATGCCGAACACTTCGCCCCGCTTCACCTCGAAGGATATGCCGTCCACGGCCTTCACGGTTTGCCGTTCGCCGAAAAGGCTGCGCCGGCCGGCACTAAAATGACGCGTGAGGTTCTCGACCTGGAGGACCGGCATGTCGTTCGGATCGGCGATGTAAGAGGCCGTCACGCTCGTCACCCGGACCGCTCGGCGCTGTTCGTCGCGGGATGAAAGCACATAAATCCATGCCCCATCGTATCGCGCTCGAAGCTCGGTTGTTCGCGGCCGCAAGCCTCTGTCGCCCGGGGGCACCGTGGCTGGAACGCGCAGCCCGGGGGCATCGCGAAAGGCGAGGGCACCACGCCTTCGATCGGCTGCAGCGCTTTCACCTCCCGATCTATCCGTGGCCTCGAATTCAAAAGCCCCAGGGTGTAGGGATGACGCGGTGCCTTGAACACCTCATCGACGGTTCCGGTTTCGACGACGCGGCCGCAATACATCACCGCAACGCGATCGCAGGTCTCGGCCACGACGCCGAGATCGTGAGTGACCAGAATAATCGACATGCCGCGGTGATCTCTCAGATCCCCGAGCAAACGAAGGATCTGCGCTTGAATCGTCACATCGAGCGCCGTCGTCGGCTCGTCGGCGATCAACAGGCTCGGATTGCGCGCGAGCATCATGGCGATCAGGGCACGTTGATTCATCCCGCCCGAGAGCTGGTGCGGATACTCGCGCAGCCGCTCGGCCGGTTCGGGGATGCCGACCTCGCCGAGAAGCCGGATCGATTCGCTCTTCGATCGTTCGTCGTTCGAGGCGGCGTCGTCAGCGGGCGCAGCGTCCAACCGCAACGCCTCGCGGAGTTGTTTTCCGATGGTTTGCACTGGATTGAGCGAGCCCATGGCGTCCTGGAAGATCATTGCGATCTCGCGCCCGCGTATCCGCGTGATCCCTGCTTCGTCGAGTTGAAGCAGATCCTGGTCGTTGAATTCTATGCGGCCCTCCAACACGGCGTTGGGGCCGAGGAGCTGCATGATCGAAAGGCAGGTCAGGCTCTTGCCGCTGCCACTCTCTCCGACCAGTCCGAGAATCTCGCCATCGCCAACCTCCAGATCGACGCCATGGACGACGTGCAAGAGCGTCGGCGGAATTCCGAACGAAACCGTCAAGTCGTGGATCCGTAGCATCTGTCGGCCGTGTGCTGCCCAGACCTCAACCGCCGAGGCGCCTGCCTTCCGGCGCCTCGTGACGGTAAGGCAGTGAAAGCGGTTTTGGTCCCGCCTCCACGCCTTGCCTAAGGTGCTGCGACACCTAGTCTATACTGATAGAGCCCGCGCGAAAATCCATGAACGCGGTGCCGTACGGTTCCCAGCTGACAGCATCCTGCTTGCCGTAATACATCGGCAAGACATGCAGATAGGTCGCCGGAGGATCTTTTTCGAATATTTCCAGCATCTCCGCCATGGCGTCGTGCCGCGCATCTTGATTTGCGGTCATGAGCACGTCACCCAGCTCGTTGAACCTCGCGTTCTTCCAAAAATCGTTGCGCTGGAAAAACCCGTTCGGTCCAAACATCCGAAGCAGCTGGCCGATCGGATCCGGATAAACGGCGGTGCTCGACCAGTTGATGACGCCGCGTCCTTCGTCGGCGGTCGCATCCTCGATCTGAGACCAATTCTCCATCAGCTCGATCTTGACGTTGAGACCGACGTCCTTCCACATCGCCGCCAGGACCTGGGCCGTAGAAACCTCGTTGGTGTAGTAATCCTGGAGGTAGCGGTACGAGATCTCCTCGCCATTGTAGCCGGCCTCTTTCAAGAGCGCCCTGGCCCCGTCCGGATCGAATTTGCCGCCGGCATGATCGGCGATGTACATCGTCCCGAAGCTCTTCATTTGCATGCCGTTCGGAACCACCGTACGTCCGCTATAAAGCGTATCGACGATCAACTGCCGGTCTATCGCCATGTTCATGGCTTGGCGAACGCGCGGATCACTGAGTGCCGGGTGGCGCGTGTCATAGGGGATGATGCGGATATTGTTGATCGGACCGCCGGCGATTCCGGTCCCGGCATTGTCGGCGATCGTCTTAAACTGATCCGGCCCGATCTCGGTGATGATGTCGTATTCACCGGTGAAGAGACCGGCCACGCGTGCCGCCAATTCCGGAACGACCCTCAAGGTGAAGGACTTGAGCGGCGCCTTTTCGCCCCAGTAACCATCGAAGCGTTCAAACTTTTGAAACTCGTCCGCCGTGAACCCGACGAGCTTGTAGGGGCCCGTGCCGACCACGGTCTGTCCCCATTGTTCCCAACTCTCCGAGGCCTTGTACGCGTCTGCGCAAGGGACTTGGCCCATCCAGTTCGCGAAACGCAGTGCGAGGAGCGGGTCCGGTTCATGCGGGATGATGTGAGCGGTATGGCTGCTGACCGCCTTTACCTCTTTGATCGAGCCCATATACTGAACAGCGTTTCCGTGTCCGGGCGCGTCTTCCGCATTGTAGCGCGCCGCGCCGAGCATGTACTCGATGTCTTCGGCATTGAAGTCCTCGCCATTGTGGCATTTCACCCCTTTGCGGATGTTCACGATCAACGAGCCGTCGTCGTTAACGCTCCAGGTTTCGGCCAGGCCCGGCTTCAATTTACCGGTCGTCACGTCATACTCGAGCAGTGTCTCGACGAGGTTGTTCGAAACGCGTTCATTCACGTTCGAATTCGATCCCATCGGATCGAGGTGCGTCGTGAGCTTGGTGACGGCCACGATGATGTCGCTATCGCCCCCCGCCCAAGCCGGTGTGATTTGTTGAAGCCCAATGCCGGCCATGGCAAAGGCCGACGCCATGACGATTGATCGAAGTGCGTATCGTCTGTGAACCATGTCATCCTCCTAGTTTGACTGGGATTCCGCTGATAGCTTCCCCAGTTGCCGACGATGGTAGCACTATGGGCGTCCCACCGCGAATCCGGATGTGGCTCCCATAAATCCTATCTGCCGCAGAAATCCTCGCATTTCCGGCTTGTGCCGGGTAGCGTCTCCGACATGTGCACGACCATTCGAATTGTCCTTGCCATGGTCCGTGAGTGTAAATCCCGGAGCAATAGTGGTCCACGGAAGCGATCAGATAATCTGATTGCCGCGGAGTAAAACTCCGCCATTTTGACGTTTTTTGTTCGAAGCGGGCAGAAGGCGGGGAGATGTATCACGTGGAGCTTTATCTAAGAGTACGGCTGGCCTGTCATCGTGATGGCTTGAGCCAGCGGGAGGCGGCGCGGCGGTTTGGTA
>JAKZVK010000598.1:0-6011 GCA_047516085.1 Bryobacterales bacterium | reverse complement strand
CCGCGCGTGCCCGCTTCATGTCGAGCTGCAGATCGGGAACGTCGAGGGCGCGCCGTAGCTCGCCCGTTACCAGCTCCACCACCGGCGCGATCGACAACGCGAGCGCAGCCCGCCACGCCTCGCGGAGGCTCCCGCCGGGGGGCAGCGCCGCCGGGCCTGTCTGGGGCGGGTCGACACAGCCGTGGAGGACGCAAGTCCCGGACTTGACCGGCCGCCGCTCGCAGACTACGGGACGCGGCGACCGTAATCAGTCGGCAGCTCCGGCAGGTAGACTTCCCCGCCTGTCGGTCCTCGCCGCAGGCGCAACGTCCCGCCGCCCGGTTCGACCTCATCCGGTTGTGCCATTCGTCGCCAGCCTCATGTATTGAGTATCCGGTCGTGCCGCCGCCGCGGAGCTCCGCGGAGCCGACGCCCCAGCCGCAGATACGCCGCGCCCACGCAATCTCGCGGAGCCGATGCGGTTCTATAGAATTGGTCGGGAACATGGCGGAACGGTGGAATATCCCGTTGGAGGTGACGCTGGAATGCTGGAAATCGCGGCCATCGGCTCTGCCGTCGGACTCCTCAAGAACCTGAGCGATCTGGCGACCAAATACGGCGAAGATATTCCGCAGGAGGTGCGTCAACTTGTCCTGGAGCTCTCGAAGACGGTTTTGGACGTCCAGACGGAGCTGCTTGCTGCGCAGCAGCGAGAATTCAAGCTCGCCGAGCGAAGCCGCGAGCTTGAAAACGAGTTGAGTCGCGTGGGTGACTGGGAAAGCGAGAGGGGTCGCTATGTCCTTCGAAGTATTGGCGGGGCGTCTGTGTACGCACAACGAGAAGCGACGACGGACGAGGATCCGCACTGGCTGTGCGCCAACTGCTTTGTGATCCGGAAGAAGTCGTACGTTCAGGCGCAGGGGCAGGTCCCCCCAGGCCGCAACCAGAAGTGGCAATGTTCGCGCTGCGACGCCACTTTCGTGATTCACAGGAGTTACGGACCCTCGGGGGGGTAGACGGGTTGGATCGGACGCCTACAGCCCGACAATCTCACGGGCCTGGTCAACGTCCATGTTCGCTTCGTTGCCTACCAGCGACCGCCACGCCCGTGCAAGGGTCGCAACGTCGCCGGCCGATGCTTCGCTCATGTCGAACCGGAGCCCAGGAACGTCGAGCGCCGGCCCGGCTTGCGCCGCAATCGTCCGCATGAGCGGCGCCACCGTCAGCCGCACAAGAATTCGCCACGATTCGCGGAGTGTCTGACCGGACGGCCGCTCGTCCAGTAGAGCCGGCGGGACGCCGTACAACCCGAGCATTTCCCGGCTCGCTTGGGTCCGCAGGGACACGAGGGCCTGCGGCGGGTCTACGCCGAACCGCGAGGGTTTGAGCTCGCGCGCCGGGGGCGGAGCCGCGCCGGGCCCGTCGCCGAGTCCGGCCTGATGGGTCGGCGTCAGCAGGGTTGTACCCTTCGCCCCCTTCATGTCCTGCTGGAGCTCGGTCAGCACGTTGTCGCCGGTATCGGCCGTCGAGATCAGATACCCGCTCGAACCCGTCGCCTCTTCGGACAGCCGCGCATCGATGGCGCCGGCCATATCCGCCGTGAGCTTCGCCGCCCGCCACGGTGGAACGCCCCGCCACGGTGCCGTCTTCCTCGCACCGCCAGCGCCGACCGGGCCTTGACCGTCCCGGACGGCGCGTTCTACGTACGGCGGTCAGTAGCTCGCCGCGCGCGTCTCCCGCCGTCACCAGGTGATCGCGGGCGTTCACGACGCCGCCCCGCACTCTCCACACGTGGCGTAGGCCACCGGGTCCAGCTTCGGCATATTTGCCTGTTCGGCCGCAAGGCAGCCATCGCACCAAAGCCAGTAGTCCAACCGGCCGGCCGGGTGCGGCCGTAGCTGGCCCTCGCCGTCCACGGTCCCGCCGCAGACGGTGCAGTACGCCGATCCGGACACGAACCGCACGCGCGGGCTCACGACGCACCGCCCTTTGCCGCCGGCAGGAGCGCCGGGGTTGTGGTGTCCGCCGGGGTCAGCAGCTCGCGTATCTCCTGCGGGGTGTCGAGAGACCGCCGGGGCGGGGGTTGAAGCACGCCAGCCACTTCGAGGTCGATGTCCTCCCGCTTGAGCCGCGCCGACGGTGTCGTGGTCCGCTCCAGCACCCGCGACCGGGTGGACGCCTCATCGATGCGCCGCCCGTGCTTCCGTTCCTCCTTGTAT
The DNA here is from genome assembly GCA_047516085.1 of Bryobacterales bacterium. Classification (GTDB taxonomy): domain Bacteria; phylum Acidobacteriota; class Terriglobia; order Bryobacterales; family UBA6623; genus JAKZVK01. The sequence continues at coordinate 3,813 of JAKZVK010000598.1, read as the reverse complement.
TCCCAGACCGCGCACGCGACCTCGAGCGCGTCGCGGACGATGATGGATTCCGGGACGTTCCTGCGGCTCGCCTCATACCGCAGAAACGCATCATGCCGGGGGTCGTAGAGCCTGATTCGTAGGTCTCGAATCGGTGTGGGCATAGCCGCAGTATATCCGCACCGTGCGGATACATAAAGGCGCATGAACGTACGCGGGTAAGTCGGGGTCCGGTGGCTGGTGGTCCCGGCGACCCGGAAACGCCGTACATGCCATCCTCGCGGGTTTTGGAGGGGGGCGCCGATTCACCGCACCGCCGAGGTGTTGTTCGAACCGATGCAGGATGAAGGAGCGCTTAACGCGGAGCCCCGTCCCACATGGAATCCCGAGGGTCTTTACAGTATAAATAGCTGAAAGGAAAAGGTTTAGCCTGCAATCAGCGGTATCTACAGTACTTACCTGATAAACTGAAGGTTAGGTTCGGCAGGAAAGAGAAAACGTCGAGGGTGCAACCTCGACGTTTTCATACAGATGTGCAAACCCCCAAGGAGGCACCCCGTGAGTCCAACACCAGTATTTCTATGGTATCACCACAGTGCACCACAGTGTTTTATAAAGTATTTCACCTCACATCAGCACGAGCACGCAACACAGTGCCATACCATTCGGCTTCAGCTCGACATCCACGTCAGCTCGCCCCCCCCGCCGCCGCCGCCAGAACCGCCGCCGTGGGGGCGCAAGCTCATCTCGCTGGTCATCAAGGCAGCCGCCTACTTCGCTACGCTGTGATAGCTGACCCGAGCCGCCCCGGGGTCGATTCGAGCCGACTCCGGGGCGAAGCATGGAACCGATAACGAGGCGGTTATACGGAAAGCCCCCGGAAACACGGGTGGAATCGACCCCCGTCCGGTTAACGCAATCACCCGTTATCCGACCCAAAGGGGGTCAGGAACTCGCGAGCCGGGCCAGCTTGCGCCGCTCGCGAGCCCATGTCCGATGATATCGCCGGCAGTCGGCGCACCGGGGAGACTCGGCATCCCGGACGGAGCCACAGCCGCAGAGACCGGCCTTGATGCGCCGCTCGCGTGCATCGCCAGGGCGCCGGGGTCGCAACCGTTGCGCCGCCGCCCTACGGCCCCGGCAGACGGCGCAGTTGATGAACTGCGGGGAATCGAGCGCGCCGCCGCAGTTGACGCAGAGACCGGCAGCGCCACACGCCGGGTCCTCGACGCGGCCGGGTGGCGGTGCTCGAAGTGTGGCCAGCCTGGGAAGCTCGAATGCCATCATGTGGTGGCGGTCGAGGATGGAGGCTCCTCCGAGTTCGGCAACCTCGCCGCCTTGTGCGTCGGTTGCCACGTCGACCATCACCGCGTCGAGCGAATCGGGCCCCAGCGGGCCGCGTGGCGCGAGTGGCTGGTCAATCAGGGCTGTCAGTGAGCGGGGGGTTCCAGGCCCCAGCGGCCGCGGCAGGCGTTCTCGTTCACGCGCAGGTACTCCAGCACGAACCTATCGACGTGCTGGGACAAGGTCTGCATGATGTAGCTGTCGCCACTCGCACCGGCCAAACCCGTGCTGCCGGTTTACCACGTCCGGGCAGCCCCGCGTCCGCCGGACATCGGGTCTAACAACTCTTTGTGAAACCCGACCGTCGCGGAAAACGCCTGTCTCGACACGGTCACGTTGATATACAGATACGGGAACAGCTCATCGTCGGAAAACAGGCGCGCAGCACGCAGGCGACTTTCCCCCAGCGTTCGGATGTCCTCTTCCCTGAGATTGAGCGCTGCCGCGCTAGAGGACAGGCCCTCGACCACTAGATCGAACGGCCGACACTCGTTGAAGAGCTCGAAGCGGGCGCGGCTCTGCGACGCCGCCTGAATCGGGAGAGCGCACGCCAGCACCGCCACGAAAACCAACCTCACCCATCGTCTATCGGTCATCACCTCCGCATCAGCGCCGTCAGCCTGCGCCAGCCACATCAACCCCCACCGCCGCGCCTGGGTCGGGCCCCAGCGGGCCGCTTGGCGGGAGTGGCTGGCTGGCGTTCCATGATGCCCTGGAGCTTCAAGGTGGCGTCGATGCTCTTCAGCGTCTCCAGCGTCTCGCAGGCGGTCGCGTAGCTTGGGTCGGTTCGGCGCATGTAATTCGCCTTGACCCTGAAGGCCTTCTCCACCTGGGCCTCCTGCCGCTCGCGCTTGCAGTCGTCACACGGGCAGGAGAAATCCTCCGGGGCTTCAGTAGTCCCGGGAGGAGCCGGCAAGACGTTCCCGGGAGGCTTGTGACCATCCTCGACGGAGACGAACCCTCCATCCTCGACCTCGTAGACGTTAACTCTCACGCTGGTCCTCCATCGTGAACGACACCTCGACGATCCCGCCGCTGTGCAGCCATTGCTCGATGACGCCGGCTGGTTAACAGAACTTCCCATTATCCGACCCTGGCCGCTACCGGAACGTCGGGCCGCCGCCGCTGAGCAACCGCCGAGAACGACACGCGAGGAAACCCAGCCGTGGCGTGGAAGCTGGCGCTCACGGTTCGCGGCTCGCCTGCGTCTCGTCGGGGCGGTCGAGAGCTGAACCAGGTCACGACCATCATCCCGATGGTGCTGAGCCAGAATTCCCGTCTCGACACCCCACCGGAGCAGTGTCGGATTGGCTGGGAGCGTTGTCGACGCCGGCGACGCCAGCGGGCTCGCTTCTTCGGCATGTTCCGAGGGTACCACCCTTGCCGCAGCAGCCCGTAAGCGCCGGGGCACCTGGCATCCTACACGCTCCACCTGACCGCGGCAGCGATCCTCTTCCCCTGGCTGAGGCGGCCGAAGAGACCCCATGAATCATGACCGATAATGGTAATTATCGGAAATGATTGGAGGCCGTGAACGCTGGGGGGAGACATACTCCTAAATACATATAACCACCTCCCGCCTCGGGGTTGTCAGTGTAGACCAAATTTCTACCATCTCTCGTCCGGTCCCTCGCCAGGCTCCTCGTCCGGCCCCTCGTCCTCCTGTTCCCCGGGCCACACGTCCTCCTGCCCCTCCTCCAGCTCCGGTCCATCCTCTGGCTCGCCTCGATCTCGGCGGATCACTCTCGCCGCAAAGCCGGGATAGCTGAGTTCGTCGTCTACGTAGCCCTGCAGAAGATCTCGAAACCGATCGAATCGCTCCCGCGCCGCTGGCAACAGTGGTACCAACTGTTCCTCGATGAACCGGCGTAGGCGAGCATCGGGCTGATTTCCCACACGGATGTCGTGATAGCCCAGCAGGTGCTTGTCCTTGACCTGGATAGCGAGCTCTTCGTCAGAAGCAGCGTAAATCTGGGTGTACGTTTCGTGGAACAGAACCCCGCATCGGCCTAGCATGTGCACGGTCACGAACGGGATCCGCCTGGCAATCAGGACAGGGACGGCCCTGAGGACGAGAGATTTTCGCAGCAAGTCCTTTATTTCTGAGCGGTTAGGGTAGATCCATTGGCGTAAATTCTTCGCCTCAACGGCGGCCGGAATAGGGGAAATAAGGACGAAGTCCACAATGCCATCGCTGGCCAAGTGGCCACTGATCTCTGGTTCGATCTTGCTGTAGAGACGCGAATCGTCGTGTTTATCGAGGCCTCGGAAGCCGCCGATGAAGTGGACATCTGGGTGCTCGGCATGCAGGTTTTCCAGTGCCCTAAAAATGGCGATCTCAAGGGCTTGGCCAACGCGCTGCACGAAATTGCGGTCCTGAGTTTTGGCGTAAATGGGCTGAAGCTCGTCCAGGCGTTCCTGAACGACCTCGGCAGGGGTCGTGTTGAGGTGATACCAAGGGACTCCGTTCTTGGGACTCCGGATGATCAC
>JAKZVK010000597.1:0-7872 GCA_047516085.1 Bryobacterales bacterium | reverse complement strand
ACGAGCTTTGGGCCTTTGGGAAGAAGGCGATACGCGGTCAGCCGGTGGTTCTCTTCCGGACGATCACCGTCCTCCTGCTCGGCTGCGTTGCCTCGGTCATCCGCGGGCACCGCCGGCGTTCCCCCAGCCTGGGTTCCCTCGTGTTCCATTCCCGCGCCCTTCTGTGGCATGTGATCCTCCTGGAGGTAGGAAGCAGAAGCTTCGTATCCAAGCGGATTATAACGCCTTGGCCGGTCAAATTGAGACGGGATTTCCCAAGAACTCGCACGCTGGGGACCAGCCGGCCGATGCGGGCGAGCCTGCGGCGGCCTTCGTAGGGGTGGACCGCGGCGTCCACCCGTCCCCCCCGCGGACCGCGACCCTTGCCTAGCCGCCGGCGTTGGGGGCGCTCGGTTCGATCGTCTCGGTGCTGTCCGCCGCGGCGGCATCAGACGCACCCTCTTCTTGGCCATCGTCGACGAAGTCCTGAGGGCCCTCCCCATTGAAGCCGGCCCCGGGCAGCGGCTGGTCGTCGTACTTCACAATCAGCGAGATCCGCCGGTTCGAGGGATGCTTGGGATCGTCGGCGTTGCGCAGTTGCACATCGGCGAACCCCCGTACGCCCACAATGCGGTCCGAGATCAGACCGTCGGTCAGAAGCAGGCGTCGCGTCGAGTTGGCACGGTCCACCGACAGCTCCCAGTTGGAGTAGTTGCGCCGGCCCCGAAAAGGCCGGCTGTCGGTGTGACCTTCGATAATCAGATGATTCGGCAGCTTGGCGAGTTCCTTGCCGATTACGGTAAGCGTCTCTTTGCCGAAGCGGCTGGGTGTCGGGCTTCCACTTTGGAAGAAGGTGCCCTTTTCGTTCTCGAGCAGCTCGATCCGAAGCCCCTCGGCCGTCACGCTCATCGCTATCTGTTCCTCGGTCGCCGCGAACTCGGGCACCGCTTCCATCGCTTCCTGGATCTGCTTGGCCAGCTCCTCGGGGCTCTGCCCGTCAACCGTGATGCCGCCCAGGGATTCCCCGTTACCGTACTTTTCGCCGAAGCCCTTGGGGTCATTGAAGTATCCGGCAATCGCCTCGCGCGTTTCGTCCTTGGCCGCCATGAGCCACATCACCATGAACAACGCCATCATCGCCGTGACGAAGTCCGCGAACGCTACCTTCCACGCTCCGCCGTGGTGGCCGGCGGCGACGACGATCTTCCTGATGATGATCGGCGGTTGATCCGCGCCCGCACCTACGCCTTCACGGTCTTCTTGCATGCTTTCTCCATTTCGGCGAACGTGGGCCGGTCATGCTGGGGTATGCAGCGCCGCGCGAACTCTACCGCCATGATCGGCGGGTGTCCTTTGATGAACGCAATCAGGCCCGACTTGAGCACCCGGTAGTAGCCGGCCTCGGCTTCATCCACCGCCTGCATCGCGCCGGCCAGCGGGGCGAGGAACCCGTAGCAAGTCAGAATGCCCAGGAACGTTCCCACCAGCGCGGCCGCCACCTTGTGTCCCAGCTCTTCCGGCGGGCCGCCCAGCGAACCCATGGTGATGACGATGCCCAGCACGGCGGCAACAATCCCCAGTCCCGGCAACGCGTCGGCGACGGTCGTCAGCGAGTGGATCGGGGCGCGGTTGTGCTCGTGATGGACCTCGAGGTCCGAGTCGATCATCTGGTCGAGATCGAACGGCGGGATGCCGCCGGTGATCGCCATCCGCAGCGTGTCGCAGACAAAGTGCACGGCGTGAGGGTTGCTGAGGAACTTCGGATACTTCTTGAAAATGTCGCTCTTCCTGGGATCCTCGACGTCAGGTTCGATCTTCATCATGCCCTGCTTACGGGCCGCTTGGAAGATTTTGTTGAACATCTTGAGCGTGTCGATGTAGACAGACTTGGTGTATTTGTTGCCGCCGACGATCTTGCCGAAGTTCTTGAGGATCAGCATGATCACGGGCATCGGGGTGGCGACGACCAGCGTGCCCAGCGACGCCCCCCAGATGATCAGGAACTCCGAGGGCTGAATCAGCACGTGGATGTCTCCCCCGTGCATGAGGAAACCCCCAAAAACAGACCCCATCACGATGACGATGCCGATGATCGCGAGCATGGTTCGCGTGTGTGCGTAGGGCGAATCAGCCCTTTAGGCCCTGGGTAGTACATCCAGGCCGCGCGGACTCTTACGTAAGCCTTATCGACCCGCGCCGTGGGAATGGAGAGTCAGGCCGTTACTGAGCCCTCGGCACCAACCGAACCGCTCGAAGCGGCCGGGGACGGCGTGGCGTACACCCCCAGGCCTGCCGAAAACCGAGTCCTCGGTTCTCAGGTCCGCGCGGCGCCGTTCTTGGTGAGGGGCAGCGATTCGCAGCGCAAAGGAGCGCCCACCGCTAAAGCAAGCAGCCGCGCCGAAACACGCTAGAATCGACGGGTGCGCTCCTCAAGACGCCTCGCCTTCACGATCCTTGTCCCCGCATTGAAAGCCTTGCTGGCTCTGCTCTCGTTGCAGGCCGCGGCCGTTGCGAGGCCGCCCAACATCGTCCTCTTCTACATCGATGACCTGGGCTGGATGGACCTGGGCGTCCAGGGAAGCACGTTCTACGAAACCCCCGCCATCGATCGTCTGGCCGACGATGGGATTCGCTTCACCAACGCCTATTCGCCGTGCCCGGTTTGCTCGCCGAGCCGCGCTGGCCTAATAACCGGCAAGTATCCGGCGCGGGTTCAGTTTACCGGTCACATCACGGCCATCGGACGCCACCGCTATCCCGAGAATGGCCGCATCATCCCGCCGCACGACCGCATGTACCTCCCGCTCGACGAGGTTTCGATCGCGAGCGCGCTCAAGCCTGCCGGCTACGTCTCGGCCAGCATCGGGAAATGGCACTTGGGTGCCAAGGAGTACTGGCCAAGAGCGCACGGCTTCGACGTCAACATCGCCGGCCACACGCACGGCAGCCCGGCGCATTACTTCTATCCCTACAAGGCGCCCGAAAAGAAATGGAATCCCGACATCCCCAACCTCAACGGCGGCAAGCCCGGCGAGTATCTCACCGACCGGCTCACCGACGAGGCATTGGCGTTCATCGAATCCTCGGCGAACGGTGGCCGCCCTTTCTTCCTCTACCTCACGCACTATGCCGTCCACACGCCGTTGCAAGCGCCCGAGGACCTCATCAAGAAATATGAGGCCAAGATGACGACGGACTCGTCGCAGAAGAGCGCCACCTACGCGGCAATGGTCGAGACCGTCGACCGCAGCGTCCGGCGAGTGATCGAGGCGCTCGATCGTTACGGGCTGACGGACAACACAGTCATCATCTTCACATCCGACAACGGCGGCGAATCCCAGGCGACATTCAATCGGCCGCTCAGGGAAGGGAAGGGGTACCTGTACGAAGGTGGCATCCGCGTGCCGCTCATCATCAAGTGGCCAGGGCACATCCGTCCGGGCAGCGTCAGCCACATCCCCGTCATTGGCACGGACCTCTATCCCACCATCGCCGCGTTGGCAGGCGACAAGGCCGCCCCCGGCGAGGTCGTCGACGGGCTCGACCTGGCCCCCATCTGGAAGAGGCGGCTCACGCAACCCTCACCCGAGGCCTGGCCGCGTCAGGATCTCTTCTGGTACTACCCGCATTACAGCTCGCAAGCCCAGCAGCCGGGCGTGGCCGTCCGGTCAGGCAACTACAAGCTCATCGAGCACTACGATCCGCCCGCCATTGAGCTTTACGACCTCGACAACGACATCGGCGAAACCGTGAATTTGTCGCCCAAAATGCCCGAAAAAGTAACTGAACTCCGCGAGAAGATTCGGCATTGGCTGCATTCGGTGGACGCCAAGCTCCACACGCCGAACCCGAACGCTTCCCCGTCTCGCTAGCCTCCTTTGTTGGCGCACTGGCGCCTGTTCCGGCGGCGCTTGGTGCAGAACCTGAAGAGTCTGCCACCGAAGTTCCTGGCCGGTTTGCCTAATACACTGCGGAGCCCGCTTTTCTCACTGGGTGGCGAGGGAAAGTGCGGGAGAGGTGCGTCAATACGAGGCGCGCGAAGGTTGGCGCGCGGAGAACTACTCGACCGTACGTTGAGCACGGCGGGCGAGCGCAACGAAGTAGTGGCCCACCTGTCGCGTGCTTTCGCCGGCAGGCTGGTGAGAGAAGCGGGCTGTTCGTTGCACCCCAATTCCCGCGGCTGTACAGTGGAACTAGAGGCCCGGTTCACCCATGCCGGTTCCATGAACGAGAGGAGTTCATTTCAAGTGAAGACCCACCGAAACGTTCGAACACATCTTCTCGTTCTCGGTTCCCTGGTTCTGCTGTCGGTTGCGTCACCGCTGTTGGCGCAGAATGGCAAGCTGAGGACGCGCATCGATCCCCGTGTCGCCGGCGTTTTCGTGGACGGCAAGTACCGGGGCACCGCGGCGATGTTCAGCCACGAGCAGGCAGCGCTCAAGCTGGCGCCTGGAAGCTACAAAGTCAAGATTGTCGATCCAAGATACCAGGACCTGATGGTTGATGTGGGCATTCAGGCAGGCAAGACTACGACGATCCGCCGCAAGATGGAGCCGGCCAACGTCAAGACAACCGGCCCGTTCGGCGAGCTGGTCACCAACGACTTTGGCAACGCGGCGATCTACCTCAACGGCAAGTACTATGCCAACACCGCCGAGCTCGACAACCCTGCCTACTCGCTGTTGCTTCCGACAGGCAACTACGACCTGAAGATCGCGCCGGCTGACGGCTCAGCGGGGCGAGAGGAGAAGATTACCATCAACGCCGACGAAACGCTAGTGCTGTCGAAGAACGCAGCGGACGCCCGCAGGAAGTAGCGGCGGCACTCGCGTAGGGACGGGCCCCTGTGCCCGCCCTGTCTATGGCAAGTGTCGCGCGGCTCTATCCTGAACCCGCGAGCACTTCCGCGGCGCCGGGGTAGACGCAGCGGTCCATCCCTACACAGTCTATATGCGTTTAGGATGCAGGGGCACAGCATGCCGCTGCCCGCCTGCCGCAACCGTGAGGGATTTGTTGCCGATTCACTCCCCACCTGCCGGCAGTGACTCCAGAATCTCACTCACCACCTCATCCGTCGTCTTCCCCTCGGCATGCGCGTCGAAGTTCAAGATAATGCGATGCCGCAGCGCCGGCAACGCCAGTGCGCGCACGTCATCAAGGCTCACGTTCAGGCGGCCGCGTATCAGTGCCCTCACGCGTCCTCCTTGAATCAGCGATTGCGCCCCCCGCGGCGAGCTGCCGTAGCGGATGTATTTCTTCGCCATCGCGTGTGAATCGGCCTGTTCAGGCTGGGTCGCAAGAACCAACCGAATGGCGAAGTCCCGAACGTGAGGCGCCACCAACACGTCGTGCGCCCCGCGCCGGACGTCGAGAATCTGCTCCCGGTCGACAACTTGATGAACCTGCGGCTGCTCGGCCGCCATTGTCCGCTCGACGATCTCTTCCATCTCCGCCTTGGTCGGGTAGCCCACCAACAGTTTCAGCAGGAAGCGGTCGAGTTGAGCCTCCGGTAGAGGGTACGTGCCTTCCATCTCGAGCGGGTTCTGCGTCGCCATCACCAGGAAGGGATCTTCCAGCGGATAGGTCACCGTGCCGGTCGTCACGGTCCGCTCCTGCATCGCTTCCAGCAGCGCTGACTGCGTGCGTGGCGTGGCGCGGTTGATCTCGTCCGCGAGCACCAGATGCGCGAAAATCGGGCCAGGCTGAAAACGCAGATTCTTGGCGCCAGAGGCATCCGAGTCGAGCACCATGCTTCCGACGATGTCCGCCGGCATCAAATCAGGCGTGAACTGAATGCGCGAATAGTCCAGATGCATCGCGCCGCCCAACGTGCGCAGCAAAGTCGTCTTGCCGAGGCCGGGGACTCCTTCCAGCAACACATGGCCGCCCGCAACCAATGCGATCAGCACGCCCTCGACCACGTCCTCGTGGCCGACGATCACTTTGCCGATCTCGTCGCGTACCCGCCGAATCGTTTCGGTGACAACTTGAAGCAACTGTTCCGTTTCGACCATCAATTCTTTTCCTGTAACGCCTCGAAATACTTCTGGATGAAGTGGCGATAGGCGTGCGGTATCTGATCTCGGCGGATGACGCCGCCCGGGTCGCGATGGCCCGCCTCGCTCGGCGAATACGGCGTCTGCAGTTCTTGTGGGCCCGCCTCGGTTTCGATCAGTACTTCGCCACTCATCTCTTCTGCCCGGCGGCTGTACAACTCGCTCAACTCACCCAGCGCCTGATCCAACGCCGCCGCGGCCAACTCCTTCGATCCGTCGTTGCTGCCGGCCGACGACGTCGCTTGGCCCTCGGGCGTCAAGTTCGAGCCCTCGCTGCCGCCTTCGCCCTGGGACAACTCCTGTGGGTTCTCCGGAGTACCGCCGCCCTCCTGGCCCTGGCTATCGCTTTCGCCGCCCTCTTGCCCTTCACCGGCCGAGGCCTGCGCTTCCGCACCCGCCTCGCTGCTTTGTTGCGACTCCTCGCCGCCGGAGGGCTCGCCGCTCTCGCCCGTCGTCTTCTCTTCGAGGTTCATGCTCGAGAGCATCTTTTCAAAGGCGTCTTGCAAACGCGACAACAAGTCGTTGGACTCTTCACTCTGGGCGCCGGCGTCGGGTCGCGACGGATCTTGTGGCGGGGACTCGCCGGGGCTGCGCTTATCGGTATCGGCTTCGAGGCCTTCCTGCTCGGCGCCGCTCTCCTGACCCTCTCCTTCCGCCGAGGCCAGTTCGTCGCCGTACTGTTCATCGATCGATAGTCCCTCGACCTCAGGGACGGCCATCAGATCTTCGGCCAGCGCTTCCGGCGGCTGATCGCCTCCCGCCATCTGCGGCGTCGGCTCGCGTTGCTCTTCGCGGGTATCGCGCTCCAACTCACGCTCCTCGCGGTTCGACGCAGCGGTTTCATCGGAGGTCTCAGCGAGTTCGTCCGATGTCTCTTCGTCGGTGAAGAGGTCGTCGGCCCGGTCGCCCAACAACGCTTGCATCACCATCGGCGGCAGTGGCGGCTTGAGCGAAAGCGTCGCCTGCATGCTGTAGCGCAGTCCAAACAGACCGGCAGTCAGTACCACCATGCCGGCCAAGGCGTAGGCGGTTTTGGGGAACCGGAGCGGCAGAGCGGTGGGAACGCTGCCCGCCGAAGCCAGCGGCCCCGCCAACGCCTGCTGCTGTTTCGCCAGCGGCCCCGCGCGGTCGGCGTGTTCGCTGAAGTAGTACGCCGTGGAGATCTGATCGTGAGTTTCCCAGCTCGAGTCGAGCCGTTGGGCAACGCCGTAGGGCGACGGCCGCGCGTGGAGCCAACGATAGATGCCAAAAGCCAACCCCGCTACCACGAACAGCACCAGCAGTGCATCGGGAACCAGGTCCGTGCCGAGCACCAGCAGGGTCACCGGGCCCAGCAACGCGACGGTGCAAGCTTCCAACGCATCCTGGAAGGCGAGGTGGGCGAGGCTTCTCCGGCACGCGCGTTGCACCACGTCGAAAACAGTGGTCGCGGCAGAATCCATCGTAGGCAGGGCCGGCGTCACAAGCTCCCTATTATAGTTACACAGCCCTCGGGCCCCTTCTGTGCACCTCGATGCGCCTGAACTTACCGAGACATAGGTAACACCGTAGGGGCGGACCGCTGTGTCCGCCCCGGCGCCGGTATTGACCGGGACATGTGTTACCTATGTGCTTGGCATAAAGTGTTACCCATGTCCCGATCATCACAGCCCCTGGTACAGCGGTCTCTCTTGGAACAGAAATCGAGAGCAGCTTCGCCACGCCGGGGTGGACACAGCGGTCCAGATAGCGCCGGGATAAACCGGCATGGAGTTGCGAATGAAAGAGTCGTACAGGGAAGGCCTAGCGAGCCACCCTGGCCCCGAGCCATGTCGGTGTCGTCGTAAGGCGGCGCTGG
>JAKZVK010000596.1:0-4425 GCA_047516085.1 Bryobacterales bacterium | reverse complement strand
GAATGTAACGCAGAAGATTCCACTTAGCGACGTTGATCAGCTGTCCCGTCGATGGGGTCCACCTCTGCCTTCGCCCGTCACGTGGTAACTCTGGCGCGCTACGAGCCTTGTTAGGTCGCAAGGTCGGGACGAGGAGCGAATCGCCAACGAACTGTATCGTTTGGGTGAGCAGATAATGGAGACCGTTACGTTCCTAGTGACCGGCTTCACCGTGACGGGTTCCTATCGTCGCGGACAGGTAACTTTCCGAGAACCGGTCCAGCCTTCCGCTCCCGAGTTTTCTGCACTGCAGGAGTCGCGTAGACACTGCCGCTGCCCCTTCCCGATCCACGTCTTCCCACGTGCATCGATTGAGCTGCCTAAGGGCGACTCAAGTTCCAACCAACAGAAAGCTCTTCACGAGATCGATCGTGTGCTGGACACCTTTGTATTCACAGATTTTGGATCCGCGAAGTACCTGCCGATCGGTTGTGTCACCACGTCCACAGTGCGTGCAATAAGGGCAAAAGAAACGTTCGTCCCCATGCTGATGAGCAGTGGTCTGGCACTACCCGTGATGCCGTCATACAGGACTCAGGAAGCCGAGGCCTTCCTCGCGCATACTGTGCACCTCCTCGAAAAGGACAGTTCGGCTCACACGGAAGCCGAGAGGCTGCTAGCAGCGGGGCTACGCTGGTGCCGACTCGGAAGCCTTGCTAGAGCGTTCAGTGAGTCAATAACTGTTGCTTTCGTGCTCGAGTGGCTTGCCCTTGAAACGATGCTTGTGACGGTTCCAGAGGAACGGATCAAAGACGCTCTGAGGCGTATTCCCAAGTTGATGCGGTATTGGCCGACGACAGTGGCATTTAACTACATGCCAAATGAACGAGCGAAAGACGCCTCTATCAGTGAGCACGAGTGGGTCGAAACGGTTGAAGAAATGTACCAGGACCGAAGGGAGATATTTCACGGGCGAGAGTTCGACAATCCTATTGACCCCAGTTGGACCCCGTCCTGTGAAGCGGCGAAATCTCTACCTGTTCTTGAGGCGATTTTAGGTCGGTGTGTATCGTTTCTCGGTCGTGCGACGCGCTCAAGAATGACTCTCGGAGAGGCATGGAGTGACCTCGACGGTTACGTACCAACGAACAACGATGCTCCCCCTACCAACCTGGGAGGTTGGTACAGGAGCTGGATGTAGTCGGCTCACGGCTCCCGTGATTCCGAGCCAGTCGTTACGAGGCACATGCGCCGGCGGGATGCGCGGAGGCTATCCGGCTCTTGTGGGCGTGACGGGATTCCACCAAAACTCTGTCCGATCGGCGACCAGCGAATTGACGCTCACTGCGCCGTGCTCGTGCTTATAGACCAACTGGACGTAAGCATTAAACAGCCGCCGCATCTGCTCGCGGACCAGGCGAAACGATCAGATCGCCGAGGGCAACCGTGAGCGCGAGCAGGCGCGGGCCGCCGGGCACGAAGAAATTCGCACCATCCAGGCGCAGATTCGGGACCTCATCCGGCACGTGGCCGAGAAGGTCAGGGACAAGGTTAAGGAACTGGTGCGCGGCGAGGACCGTGGTCCTCAGCCGCAGCCCGAGCCCGATGTTGGACCGAGCCGATGACGCAGACACAGTCGGATCGGTTGAAGGATGTGCAGCGTCAGTACGCGGAGATGGAGCACAACACCGCCACGTTCCAGAACGCGCAGCAGGCGGCGGAGAAGGCGGCGTGGGTGGCGGAAAACAACTACCGGTCGCTGACCGACAAGTGCCGGGGAAGAATTTCGCGTGCGGCAGCAGGTCCTCGAGGGGTTGAAGTACGAGCGGCGCATGCTGCTGAGCATGGCAGTGATCGGGGGGGCGTTCGGCGCGCTGGCGGCGGGGTTGACAACGCAAGCCGCCCGGTGGCTGTGGGACACCTTCCTCGCCGTCCTCAGCAGCGGGTGGGCGACGCTGGCCGCGTGGTGGAACTCGTGAAAAGATGAGTTCGTATGCGCCTGATCGCGTTCCTCGTCTGGTGGAACGCATGAACCATGACGCCGACGACCGCGACTCCCCGGCGGCAGCCGGTGGCGCGCCGGCGATCCGGACTCAGCCTCTCGCGCAGCCGCGCAGCGCGCGTCCTCCCGTGCCGAGCAGGAGCAGCGCGAGTCCTAACCATGACATAACTAGCAGCCCGTGGCAGAAGGGGCTGCCAGGCGGGGTGAGAGGAGATTCAGTCGATGGAGCGAGCTTTCTGGGAATGGGTGGCGCAGCAGCATGCGGACGATAATCCGCGGGGCGACTTCATCCGGGATACACAAGGGCTGCTGGCACGTGGCAACTGCGATCCGAACGTCGAAATCATGAACGCGTGCAACGAGGCTCGGGTGCAGTTCGACCGGCTCGTGAGGCAGTGGGAACAGGAGGAGCGACCGCGGTCATGCACGAAGTGAACACGCCGCCATTCAGGCGGCACTGTTCCGGATGCGATACCTTGTTCTGGGTTCAGTCCCTGGTTCAGGATGGGGTTGTACCGCCGGATGTGATCGCCTGCCCGAAGTGCGGCCAGCGCTGGCGCGAAACGCAGCGCATCTTGGACAGTGGCCGTCTTCTCACAATCCAGGAAGAGGTCGGTGATGATGCGCGGCTCACGACTCGCTGTTGGATCGAAGACGGCGAGCCACTAGAAGATCGGTACCACAATCGCTGCATAAGACTCGCCGACGAGTTGCACGTGCTATTGGGCGCACCTCGCACGAGGTTTCTGCGGATGATTGGTGAGCACGGGGCGGTGGACGCGACGAAGCGACTCATACACAACCAAGAACCATCCCCCACCTTCACGGACCTGTTCATGAAGCGACGGCTCGGGCTCACCGTAGAGGCCGTCATCAGCACCGAGTCAGAGTGGAATCCACTCTTCAGTGATCAGGACCGCGCCGCTGCCAAGAAGCGACTGCTTGATCACCGCTGGAGCCCAAGCGGGTAACAACTGGCCCCGCTCCCCGGCGCACGGGAACTGAGCAACCGTGGCTATGGAGGCGCAGGTCGGGGCGGATTCACGGGCTGCTGCTCCCCTCCTTGCAAGGTGTGTTCATGGTCGATCTGCGAACATCGCTGAATCGATGTGTTTTGTCAGATCACGCTTCCGGTGGGCATGGCGCTGGACAATTCCTGACCACGATGGAGTAGGGGAGAATGCTTCGATGACCGCTCACCACCAGACGTTGCTCGCGAAGCTCGCGCCGAAGTTCGGCCCGCAGACCGAGAACCTCGCCGTTGACGCTCTCGGGCACATCCTGTCTGGGTCCAAGGCGGCGCGGCTCGCCCTATCGAAAATGATTGAGGCCGGCGGGGCGGTGGTGGGCGAGATCGCCCAGGTCCGGACCCAGGCGGCCGGGAAAGAGGGTGAGCGGCCGGATCTCGCCGGCTTCGATCGGGATGGCCGGGAACGTGTGCTGATCGAGGCGAAGTTCTGGGCCGGCCTCACCGACAACCAGCCGGTGGCCTACCTTGAACGGCTGCCGGCGAACACGCCGTCGGCGCTGCTGTTCGTCGCGCCAGCCGCGCGGCTCGAAACCCTCTGGAACGAGCTGCGCCGGACAGTGGCGAAGTCGCAGTCGGGGATCACGTTGGCGAAAGGCTCCGAAGCGACGGCGCTTCGAAGCGCCCCCGCCGGCGGCAAGCGGCACCTGCTGTTGACCAGTTGGCAGGCCATGCTCGGCCGCATGGCGACAGAGGCTGCCGCCGCCTCGGAGTCGGACACGGAGAAGGACATCGGACAGTTACGAGGGCTCGCCGCACAGCAGGACGACGAAGCCTTCCTGCCGCTGAGACGCGAGGAACTCGGCCCGGAGTTTCCACGTCGCATGCTCGGCCTGCAGCGTCTCATCAACGACGCCACTGATTGTGCGACCGATGCCGGGTTCGCCAACGTGCAGGGCCTCCAGGTCACACCGCAGGCGTGGGGTTACGGACGATACGTGAGTCTTGCCGCTAGTACCCCCTGGTTTGGAATCAGCTTCCACTATTGGGCCGGGCACAAGGAAACTCCGCTGTGGCTCTGGTTTCGGGGACGCGACTTGCGGGCAAAGACGCGGCGCGCGCTCGAACTGCTCCGGCAAAGAGACCCACCCGAACTCTTCGAGTCAGACGACGATCTGGTCGTCCCGGTCGAGCTCCAGGTCGGCGTCGAGTACGAGGCCGTGCGCGATGCCGTCGTCGCACGCCTCAAGGAGGTTGCGGACCTGATTCGGGCTCCCGGCAAGTCCCGATAAGAACGACGAAGCATGGCCGCCGAACAACCCACGCGGAGGACCGCCGAGCGGTGGCGCCGGGCGGTTCGCCGTTGGAAAGCGAGCTACGACGAGGTGGCGGCGATCCTGGAGTCGAAGCCGTACCGCTTCGCGCGCACCATGCCGGAATGCCCGCACTGGTACACCCTCTGGACGAGTTGGACGGC
>JAKZVK010000595.1:0-13572 GCA_047516085.1 Bryobacterales bacterium | reverse complement strand
TTCATGTCGCGCACCCCAACCAAAGCGTGGGCTTGACAGCAGACCCGCAAGGTATTCAAAATCAAAGCATTAGCAATCTGTGCTGGCGTAGCTCAGACGGTTAGAGCGCCTGATTGTGGATCAGGAGGTCCCCAGTTCGATCCTGGGCGCCAGTACCAACCTTGTCAGTTGTTTACACGCGTCACCCTGTCTCCAGCCTCTATTTGTGACGTGGATTGTGACGTAACCCGCTCCAGAAGGCTCCGATCAGCTCACTCTCTCCGCAAGATCGCCGGCCGACCATGATCGGTGGGCATCGTGGGCTTGGGAGACGAGGGCTTTGCACTCTCCCCTGATTACGTCGCACCGCGGATCAGACGGCTATGCTCAGCCGTTATCGCCGCCCTCCGGCAACCGGTGCTCGCGATAAAGCCTCTCGCAATCAGGCTTGCAGAAAACGAGCGCCTCGCCACTCACCTCGGCCTGCCAATAGCCCTTGGGGATCACCAAGCCGCAGCACGCGCAGTAGGTCATCGACTGGTCGTACCACGCCACATTTTTGTCCACCCATTCGCCCATGGTTTCTGCTCAGTTTCCAGTCGCGTCCTGCCCGACACCTCGAAGCGAAATGTAGGGGCCCGGGGTGCTGTTGAGTATCATGCCATCGTTTCCAGTTGAGCATCACACGGCATCGAGAATGTTTGCGCTGCAAATCCAGCCCTGTCAAGGCTTCCCTGGCGGCCGGCTCCCGCGAGCCTTGACAGGCCTGAATTCAAACCGCTTACGGACGTTCCACCACGCCGTGTGTCGGTGGCTCTGCGCCCCGGCAACCAATGGCTTTGTAAGTCCAATCCCCTCAATAGTCTCTCCTTTTATAGGCCTACAAAAGGCGAACGAAACTGGAAATGATGTCATGGAACTCTACAGCATGCCTTGCCCATCCATTGCCGGATGCATGACCATCGCCTAACGAAAACCGAATTCTCACTACTCTAGGCATGACGACCGCTCTCAACCCTCGTACCCGTAAGACGCCCGGGCCACCTCTGCCGAGATCAACCCCTGCCGCACATCATCCGCGATCGCATCAGCCGCGCGCTCGCTCGGCGGACCGTACCCGCCCCCGCCGGGCGAAATGATGGCGACCTCGTCGCCTTCCTTCAAGGCGATCCGCGTGAACTTCGTCGCCGACACCGTCCCATACACCTCCTTGAAGGTGCGGAACTCGCGGTCGCCCTTCTTTTTGACAAGCAACCCGCCTGAGGCGCCCTGCCCGCCCTCAAACAGTCCCCAGGGGTGCGTGCGAGTGCGGTCGAGCAGCGCGCTGACGGTGATCTCCGGCCCCACCACACGCAGAACGCGCTTGCTGCCCAGCCCGCCGCGGAACTTGCCGTCGCCGCCCGAGTCCGGCCGTAGACTGTACTCGAGCGTCAGGAACGGATACTTGGTCTCCAGCACCTCCGCCGGCGTGTTGCGGCAGTTCCCGTTCACCGGGCACATCACCGAGTTGCCGTCATGGTCGACCGTCGCGCCCCAGCCGCCGCCGTCAAAGTGATAGTTCGTGTAGTACTCGCCCGTCTCCGGGTGCACCCCGCCAAACAGGAAGTTGCACGCCGTGCCGGCCTCCGCCGCCGCCGCCCGCTCGGGGACCGCCTGGCTGAGCGCCGCCATCACGACATTCTGCAAATGCGGGTGCGTCTCGGTATTCCCGCCAACCGACGCGCCCGGATGCCGCACGTTCACCACCGTCCCGGGATTCGTGATCAAGCGAATCGGGCGATAGCACCCCGAGTTCACCGGGATGTCTTTGTTCGTCACGTGAAGCACGGCGCTGTAGGTGGCCGCCGCCGTCACAACAAACGTTGCGTTGATCGGGCCCAACGACTGCGGATCGGAATCCGTCCAATCGGCGATGATCTCGTCATCCTTGACGATCAACTTCAGCCGCATCCACACCGGCTGATCGGTTACGCCGTCGTCCTCCATGCAATCTTCGAAGCGATACACGCCGTTCGGGATCTCCTCGATTTCCGAGCGCATCCATCGCTCCGAGTAGTCGAGCAACTGATCGCCCGCTGCCGCGAACATCTCCGGCCCGTATCGCTCCAGCATTTCATGCATCCGCGTTTCCGCGATATTGAGCGAGCCGATCATGGCGTGCAGATCGCCCCAGCTCGTTTTGGGCGTGCGATGGTTCGTCAGGATGATGCGCCACACGTCCTTCACATACTCGCCGCGCTGCATGATTTTCACCGGCGGCAGCCGCAGCCCCTCCTGGTAGACCTCGGTCGCGTCGGCGGCAAACGAACCGGGCGCCATGCCGCCGATCTCGCCGATGTGGGCAATGTTGCCGACAAAGCACTGCAACTCGCCGCCGTGGAACACCGGCTTGAGCACCATGTGTTCCGGCATGTGGCACTGGCCGCGGTAGGGGTCGTTGTGGATCACGACGTCGCCGGGCTCGAACGAATCCAGACCCAGCTCTTCGATCGTCCACTTGACGGCGTATTGCGCCGAGCCGAGCATCGTCGGACAGAACTCGGCCTGCCCGATCATCTCCGCGCGCGTGTTGAAGATGATGCACGAGAAGTCGAGCCCCTCGTTGAAGATCGGCGAGTAGCTCGTGCGCATCATCGCCGTGCCCATCTCGCGGCAAGCATTGATGAGTGCGTTGTTGATGACGCTCAGCGTAACGCTGTCGATCTTCTCCATCGGCCTGCCCCTTAGTAGGGTGTTTCGCAGATACAGTTACGTTTCGGTCTGCAATGTAGGGGCACGGCATGCCGTGCTCCAGGATGTGAATGCCCCTGTCAAATACGCAACTTACCTTGTGAAACGCTCTACCTACACGTCCATCGTGATCACACCGTGCTCGTCGACGCGGAGTTGATTGCCGGGGTGCGCCAGGATCATCGAATCCACTTCTTCGATCAGCGCGGGGCCATTCAATTGAAACCCTTCCGGCAAGTCCTCACGGCGATAGACGGGGCAATCAACGAAGCCCTGCTCCTTGAAGTAGACCGGGCGCGTCGCGATCGGCCGCGGATCGCCGGCTGCGGCCGGCGCCTTGAGCCGCGGATTTTCCGTCCGCCCCACCACCTTCACGTTGAACCGAATCAACTCGATCACTTCGTAACCGATCGAGTAGCCGTAGAAGCGCTCGTGCAGCCGGTGAAACTCCTCAAACGCCCTCTCCAGGCTCCCCGCGCTGATCTCGCCGCTATCGACATTGACGTCGTGCTCGTAGTTTTGGCCGGCGTAGCGCATGCTGATGGTGCGCTCGACTTCCGGGTCGCCGGCGAATCCTTCGGCGAGAAGCTCCAGGATGGCTTCGGCAACCAACTCGTCGAAGTGCTCCCTCACAACATCGACCTCGACACGGTCGGACCGAAAGTGTTTACTCCACACCTTGTCGACTTGATAATCAGCGATCAGCGACCCGAACGCCGAACACAGCCCCGGGTAAAGCGGCACGACGATCCGCTTCATCCCCACGCGCTCGACGATACCGCTTGCGTGCAGGGGGCCCGCGCCCCCAAAGGCCACCAGCGTGAAGTCCCGGGCATCGAGCCCCCGGTCGATGGACACAACGCGGATCGCGTTCGCCATGTTTTCGTTCGCCATCTCGATCACAGCCTGTGCCGTTTTCTCGATGGACATCTTGAGCTTCGCGCCCAGCTCGGTGAGCTTCTGCCGGGACTTGTCGGCGTTGAGCTTCATCTTGCCCGCGAGGAAGTAGTCCGGGTTGAGCCGGCCCAGCACGAGATTCGCGTCGGTAACGGTGACGTCTTCCCCGCCCTGGTCGTAACACACCGGGCCGGGGTCGGCGCCTGCGCTTTGCGGGCCAACACGCAGGAAGCCCCCCTTGTCGATCCAGGCGATACTGCCGCCGCCGGCTCCGATCGTGGTGAGATCGACGAACGGCGCGGCGATCGGCAGCCCCCACTCGATCTGGTAATCGGTTTTGTAGGCAATCTGCCCGTTGCGCACGACGCCGACGTCGCAACTCGTTCCGCCCATGTCGAGCGTGACGAGATCCTTGTGCCCGGCCAGTTCTCCGAAAAAGCGGCCGCCGATCATGCCACCGCTCAAGCCCGACAGAACCACGCCGACCGGTTCGTTTTCGGCCGTCTCCGCCGTGGCCCGGCCGCCGTTCGATTTCATCACCGCCCAAGGACACGAGATGCCCAAACTCTCCAAGCTCTTCCGAACGCCGCTCACGTACCGCTGCAGCATCGGCTTGACATAGGCATCGGCGAGAACCGTGCTCCCGCGCTCGTACTCCCTCCAAATCGGTGCCACTTGGTAGGACAGCGACACCGGCAGGTCGGGAAAGCGCTCCGTCACATACTCCTTGACGAGCCTCTCATGCTTGGGGTTCAAGTGCGAGAACAGTAGGCAAACCGCGACGACCGTATCGGTACCGGTCTCGGAACCACTTGCGCCCTTCAACCGCGCCTCGATCCCCTCCGCCAGCCCTTGCAGATCCCCATCGGTCAGCGGGACGAGCACTTCGCCCTTGTGGTTGACGCGCTCATCGATCTCGAGACAGTCGACGCGCTCCACCAGCGGCTTCGGCTTGGTCCACTCGAGCGAGTAGTGGTAGCGCCGATTGATGCGTTGAATGAAGGGGATGTCGCGAAATCCCTTCGTGGTCACGAACAGAACCCGCGCCCCGCTGCGTTGCAGCAACGCGTTCGTCGCCACGGTCGTTCCGAGAATCAACGACGAGAAAGCTTCGGGTGAGATCTGCGACTCACCGATGACCCCGACCAGCGCGTCCGTCGGATTACGCGGCGACGACGGCCATTTGGCGACCACCAGGTCGCCGGTCGCTTCGTTCAACGCTACGAGGTCGGTAAACGTGCCGCCGGTGTCGATGCCGCAACGAACTTTTGTCGGGTTGCTCATCACGGGCCCGGGCCGCCCTGCCCTAGAGCTCGTCCAACTCAGAAAGACGGGAAACGGTTACGCCGGTGGGGGCGCGGGGAAGTACAACATTATACGCGTGCCGTCACACCCGCGACGGACTTCCTTCCGGTGCTACAGCGCAAGTTAAAGGGCGGCATTCAACACGTTTTCCTCCGTCGCCTCGTCCGCACTCAACCGCGCGACAATCCGGCCTTGCTTCATCACCAGCACCCGTGTACTCATCGAAAGAATCTCCGGAATCTCCGACGACACGAGCATCACCGCCGCCCCGCCGCGTGCCAGATCGGCAATGATTCGATAGATCTCGCTCTTTGCACCGACATCAATGCCGGCGGTCGGTTCATCGAGCAGAAAGATTCTTGCCGGCGTGCTGAGCCATTTCGCCAGCGCAACCTTCTGCTGGTTCCCGCCGCTCAGGCTCGCGACCGGCTGCTGCCGGCCGGACGCCCGCACGTCTGTCTTGAGCATCATCTCGACAACAAACTTGATCTCGCTTCTTAGGTTGAGGATGCCTCGCTTGGCGAACCGCCTCACCACGGCCAGCGTAATGTTCTCGCCCACGCTACGGCACGCCACCACGCCCTCCCCGTGCCGGTCTTCCGACAAGTACGCGATCCCCCGCGCCAGCGCGTCCCGCGGAGACGCCACCCGCGCGGCCTTCTCGTCGACGAAGACGTGTCCGGTATCGATCCGGTCCGCGCCGATGATCGACTTACAAATCTCGGTGCGCCCGGAGCCAACCAATCCGGCCAGCCCAACGATCTCACCCGCATGCAGGGTAAAGCTGACGTCTTCGAACGCGCTCGCGCGCGTCAGGTTCTCCACCCGCAACAGCTCGCGACCCTTTTCACTCGGCTTCTCGGGAAACTTCTCCGTCCACCGCCGCCCCACCATCTTACCGACCAAGAACGTTCGATCCACCTGCCCGCCGAGTTCGTAGACACCTACGAGCCGCCCATCGCGTAGCACGCTCACGCGATCCGCAATTGCAAAAATTTCGTCCAAGCGGTGCGAGATGTAGAGAACCGTCTTGCCTTCGGACCTGAGCTTGCGAAGGATCCCGAAGAGCGTCTCCATCTCCCCAGGCCCCAGCACGGCCGACGGTTCATCCATGATCAGCACCTTGGCCGAGATCGAGAGCGCGCGAGCAATCTCGGTGACACGCCGCCCGCCGGCGCCGAGTTCCTTGACCGCACGGCTGGGATCGACGTCGAAATCGAGGTACTCGAGCAGCGCCCGCGCCTCGGCAAACAGCCGCCTCCAATCGACCAGACCGAAGCGGTTGAGGGGCTCGCGGCCGAGAAAAATATTCTCGGCGACCGACAGCTCGGGCACTAGCGTGTACTGTTGATGGACCACCGAGACGCCCGCGTCCATCGCCTCGTGCGGGCTGTCAAAGCGCGCGGGGCGGCCGCCGAGATACAGCGCCCCGCCATCGGGCCGCAGTGCTCCGCAGATGATCTTCATCAGCGTCGACTTGCCCGCCCCGTTTTCTCCGAGCACGGCGTGCACCTCCCCGGCGTTCGCGGAGAAGTTCACGCGATCGAGCGCTCGTGTGCCGCCGAAGTCCTTGACGATGTCGCGCGCTTCCAGCATGGGACGGGCGGGCTGCGGTGCGTGCGTCAAACGCGACTAGTCTACCAGCCGCTTCCCTACACGCTCAGAGCCGCACGTCCACACTCAGAGCCGCGGGCGTGAGCCTGCGTTGAGCAGCCCCAACGCCCTGGGTATCCGCTCCCACCCCGTGACGCTCCTCGATCTCTTGCCATACTTGACTCACGTCGCAACATCTCACCGCAAGCTGAGGGGCTGTGAAAAAATCGGGGACTGTCACAAGCGACAGGAGAAAGTCCCTTGTCCTCAACGTCCATCAGGTCGCGGTTGACTGTCCCCAGTATTTTTTCAAAGCCCCTGACGCATGCGGCTCTGAGTGTGGGTGGGCGCGCACCGCTTGAGATCAGATTCCTGGTCTGTCCGCGACGCGCTCACCCCTCTATACTTGGGCTCTGTCCGCCCGCCCCGCCGGCATGCCTCGCACTCCATCACTGGCCACCCGCACCATCCAACGCCTCGGCCCCGCCGCGGGAGCCATCATCGCCTTCCTGGTGATCGCCGTCGTCGGGAGCCTGCTCTCGCCCACCTTCCTGACCCAACGCAATGTCACCAACGTGATGCGGCAGACCGCCATGCTCGGCGTCGTCACGGTCGGCATGACCTTCGTCATCCTCACCGCCGGTATCGACCTTTCCGTCGGCATGGTGCTGAGTCTCATGAGCGTGGTCGCCGCCATGTTGTTTGACAACGGACAAGGCTTGCCCCTACCGGCCGTCTTTTTGGCGACGCTCGCGCTCGGCGCGGCAGTCGGCGCCTTCAATGGCTTCATGATTGTCTGGCGCGGCGCAGCGCCTTTTGTGGTGACCCTGGCGATGATGGCCATCGCCAGCGGCGCCGCCCTGACCATCTCGGGCGGCAAGCCCATCGGTGGGATTCAAGGGACATACGCTTGGCTTGGGGCCGGCTCTATCGGTCCGATCCCCGTACTCGTCTTGCTCATGCTCGCCGTGTTTCTGCTCGGCGCACTGATCTTGCGCTACACGCCCTATGGACGGGAGGTCTACGCCGTCGGCGGCAACGAAGAAGCCTCGCGCCTCTCCGGCATCGCGGTCAATCGCGTCAAGGTGATCACCTACGCCATCAGCGGATTGTTGGCCGCGCTCGGCGGCATCATCTTCAGCGCCCGCGTGATGGTCGGAGACCCCTGGGCCGGCCGCGGGCTGGAACTCGACGCGATCGCCGCCGTCGTGATCGGCGGCACCAGCCTGTTCGGTGGGGTGGGAACAATGTGGGGCAGCTTGCTCGGGGCGTTGATCATCACCATGATCAACAACCTGCTCAACTTGCTCAACGTGTCGCCTTACATGCAGGGCCTCGCCAAAGGCATCATCATTCTCGCCGCCATCACCCTCTACAAGAAAAAGACCACGTAGACACTCAACCGGGGTGCCGCCAAGCACCAACAAGAGTGTTGATGCGGCAGACGTAAACGTCCGCGCCACCACGCAATGCGCGCTTTGCCCTAGCGTACGGGGGTCTGAAGGGGTGTCCGCTGAGCCTGGCCGGCGAGTCGTGTATCCTGTCGGGGCAGGAGATCGATATGCCGCGGAACATGTTAGGCGCGTACGGAGAATGGGCCGCGGGGCTTGTCGGCGACGCGCCCCCCGAGTTGTCTTTTCGCCGCGCCGAATGGAGGGACATCAACGCTTGGCGCGACCGGGCTCGCACGCGCTACCGGTTTTTCCTCATGCAGCCGGACACCGGCGGGACGCCCAACGCTCAACTCCAACACCGGTTCGAGTACGACGGTCTCGAGATCGAACACCTGAGCTGGCAACTGCCCTACGGGCCGCCGACCGAAGCCATCTTCCTCAAGCCCGCCGGAGCCACGGGACCCCTGCCGGGCGTCGTCGGGCTGCACGATCACGGCGGCAATAAGTATTTCGGCACCCGGAAGATCACGCGCATCGGCAACGACATGCATCCCCTGATGCGTACGCACCAGGACAAGTACTACGGCGGCGTGGCTTGGGCCAACGAACTTGCCAAGCGCGGATACGCCGTTCTCGTGCACGACACCTTCACATTCGCAACTCGCCGTGTGCGAGCCGCCGATCTGCCGGCCGTGATCAAGCGCGGTCACGATCTCGAAGAGGTGAACCCGGAGTCCGAGGAAGAGATCGAGCGTTACAACCGCTTTGCCGGCGGACACGAACATCTGGTCTCGAAAAGCCTCTTCTGCGCCGGCACCACCTGGCCGGGTGTCTTCGCGGCCGAGGACCAGCGCGCGCTCGACTACCTTTGCTCGCGGCCGGAAGTGGATGAAGAGCGCGTGGGTTGCTGTGGGCTGTCCGGCGGTGGGCTGAGGACCTGTTACTTGACCGGCGTGGATGAACGGATTCGTTGTGCCTGTGCAGTGGGAATGATGACCACGTGGCGCGACTATCTTCTCAACAAGTGCTACACACACACGTGGATGATCTACATCCCCGGCATCCCGCGTTACCTCGACTACCCGGAGATCCTGGGGCTCGCCGTACCGAACCCGGTGCTCGTACTCAACAACCGCGAAGATCAGCTCTTCACGCTGCCCGAGATGGAGCGGGCTGACGCCATCCTCAAAGAGGTCTACCACAAGGCCGAAGCGCCGGACCGCTACCGCGCGAGCTTCTACCCCGGCCCGCATAAGTTCGACCGCGACATGCAGAAGGAAGCCTTCGAGTGGTTCGACCGCTGGCTCAAGGGCTAGCAGCCGCAGGCAGCAGTACGATGCCTCACTTCGGCCCCCAGATCCGTACGTAAGGATTTTGACGAGCGCTTGACGCCCCGGTCCGCTGCAACCGTGCCGCGCACCACAACAGAGCCGCGGATGTAAATCCGCGGGCGCGTGGGCGAACGCCCGCGGTTCCCTCCTGGCGCAACCTGATGCATGCAACCACAGGTCCGAGCCCGATAGGGTCGAACAATCCTAGCCCATGGATTCATCCATGGGTGTCGGTCCCGAGCGCCCTCCACCCGGCCCAAGGCTGTTTCTTGTTGCGCGCGGTGGACGAGCGCGCGCAACAAGAAACAGCCTTGGGTGAAACGAGTTGACGTGGGTGTGTTCGGAACCCATGGATGAATCCATGGGCTAGGTTTGTTCGACCTTTGCAGGGTCGGCAGATCGACACGCATAACCAACCAGTACGCAGCCCAGCCGGCGCCTTTGAAGTTCTCTACCATCAACACCCGGCGGGCGAGCCGAGCGCAAACACATCCGCTCTCTTCCAGCTCCCCCCGTCGAGTTATCAGGGCGTGACGACACACCGTCCCCCTGCCTTACGTACGGATCTGGGACCCGCCCCTACGCCACACCCGGGCGGGCGCCTCGTGCTTGGTACGAAGGCTTCGCTAGAACGTGTCGTGGCAGAGGTCGCACTCGTTCGGGGCGCCGGTCTTGTCGTGGCAGCTCATGCAGGCGACCATCGTGACGGGCTTCTCTCGCGCGATCACGTCGCGCTCGGCGACCGGGCCGTGACACGTGCCGCAGGCGACGCCTGCGTCCTGGTGGTGGAAGGCGTGTGAGAAGTAGACGTAGTCGGGGACGCGGTAGACCTTGACCCACGGCACCGCCTCGTTTTTCTTTTCATACTCCGCCAGCCTGCGGATGTGCGGGCTGTCCGCCTTTACCGCGGCATGGCAGGCCATGCAGGTCGCTTCCTTGGGGTAGCCGGCCGCAAAGCCGGGGTCCTTCATGGCGTGGCAGTCGAGACACTTGAGACCCATCCCGACATGGACCTTGTGGCTGAAGGGGATTGGTTGCTTTGGCCCTTCCGGGGCGTCAGCCTGTTCCGCGCTTGGCGCGAGCGCGACCGTGGCTGCGGCTAGGCAGACGAGGTAGGCAAAGCGGTACATCTGTCTACAAGGTAAGACATGCGTGTGGAGTTCGCCACGTTGGGCTGCGTACAACGCTTTCTTGCGGCCCTCGCCGTCACAGCGTGGACGCGGCGTATTCGGCCTGCAGCTCATCGAGGCGCGCGCGGCTCAACTCGCCGCGGTGCAGGACCAAGCGATAGCGCAGTACGAGCGGCTTGCCTCGCGGCAACGGGACCGCCTCGCGGCCCGGATACACAGGGTTCTGCATACTGCGGGCGGCCCGCAAGATCCAGCGCTGTGGGAATCCCGGCAGCGACGGGTGGCAGAGAACGGCCATGCCGCTCGGAGAGCTCGACGAATCGAACGAGCCCGTGAAATCGACCCACGGACCGGCTTCGACGGACGTGTTCTCCGGCGTCACCGGCCCGCCGCGAGCGGTGAAGCGAATGTCCTTGGGCAGGCGGATGCGCGGCGAGAACCCGCCGTAGCCCTTCACGTCTTCCGACCCGCCGATGCTGACCTTCTCCTCGAGAGCAAGCAGGCGGATCTCGAAGTCGATCTTGCGAAGGTCACCCTCGGCACGGTGGACGCGAATGGTAGACGTTTCTTCCACGAAGGGTTTTTGTTCTCCGTGGGAGTCGAGCCACAGGGGCGACTTCCAATAGAGCGTCACGCGGAGCGCGCTCGAGTGGTCCCCACCGCGCAGGGTTTCGGTCTTGCGCACGTCCCAGATCGAGTTGTCGTTTGTCCACTGGTCCTGGATTCGTTTTTCGCCGACGAGGACTTGATGCCAGGCCCAGAAGACGCCGCGCTGGTGGAGGTGGTCGGCGGGAAAGTCCTCGGTGATCACGCCGCCGTCGAGGTTATAGAGCGGGTGGATGTAGTTCGACCGCTTGAACTTGCCGTCGATCGATTTGGGTTTCAGTTGATAGAAGAGGACGCGCTGCTCGCCCTCCTGAAACAGAAAGCCCTCGTCCTGCCGGATGACTTGGATGGCACCGGCCGGGGCGTCGCCCGATCCTGGAACCGCGAGGAGCAGCGATAGCAACGCTAGGACCCAAGGCGCGACCGACGTGGACGTTTTCACCTGTGGCATTCCGTGTGTTGAGTATAACGGCCACAACAGAGCCGCGGATGTAAATCCGCGGGCGCTCGGGGCGTGCGGGCGAACACCCGCGCCACAGTTTCCCGCCGGCTTGCGGACGGATCGCGGCCCCGAGCAGCCGCCAGCGATGCCTCGCGGCGCGGGGGGCGGCATGCCGTGCCCCACGTTTCAGGGCCGGCCTTTCATTGCTGCCCTGCATTGCCGCTCTGGGCACGCTATTCTGTATGCAATTCCTCTCCAGCCACCGGTGAGCTTCCACCATGATCGACCTCGTCAGACTGCATCACGTCTCGTTCGCCATTCGCGACCTCGATGCTTCGAAGCGCTTCTTCGGGGAGGTGTTGGGGCTTGAGGAGATTCCGCGGCCGGGCTTCCCGTTTGGGGGGGCCTGGTATGCGCTCGGCGATCGGCAGCTTCACTTGATCAAAGTAGACGATGACGGGCGCGAGGCCCGTGGCCGTATCGGACGCAAAGACCACATGGCGCTTGAAGTCGGCGACGCGAAGGCGGTCCGGCAGCGGCTCAGCGACGGGGGCGTCGAGTTTGAAGAGGGCAGCAATCAGGCGCTCGGAATGGATCAGGTGTTTTGCCGCGATCCCGACGGCCACGTCATCGAGTTTGTGCAATACCTCACACCGCCGGCAACGTGAACCGCGTCCCGCTCGTCCCAGCAGTGTGACGCGGGCCCGTGAAACCCCGCGGCGCGGGAGGGAGTTCGATTGATGCGACGATTCGCGATTCTCGCCACGTTGTCACTGGGGATGGTGGCCACTGCGGCGGCGCAGTCCGCCGAGATTGGTATCAGCGTCGGACGGTCCAACTTCTCGGACCGCGGCATCGGGACGATCACGAGTTTCGAAGCGGGGCAGACGGCCGTCACACTCGACAACGGGATTCGCATCGGCGCGCGCCTGGCGCTGAACACGGGATACTTCTTCGGTCAGGAATTCAGCTACTCCTACCAAGACAGCGGACTGAGCTTCGGCGGCGGCCCTGCCGATAGCATGACGGTCCAGAACGTCTATTACAATTTCGTGGTGCACGCCACACCGGACGGCAGTCCCGTGCGGCCGTTCGGCACGGGCGGCGTGGGTGTGTCGGTGTTCTTCCCGCCGGGGTTGTCGTCGTTGTCCGGGGGCGGGCAGAACAAGTTCGGCTACAACTTCGGCGGCGGATTGAAGTTCAAGCTGAATCCGATCTTCGGCTTGCGGCTGGACGTCCGGGACCACGTGACCGGAAAGCCCTTCGACCTGGCCGGGGCCTCGGGCCGGCTTCACAACGTGGAGTATTCGGCGACGTTCTCGCTCTTGTTCTGAGCTGACAGGTCGGTGAGCAGGTTCGCGAGATCGGGCCCGGCGAGCTCGTTGAGGGCGGCGCGATACTGCTCTGACGAGATCGCCCCGATGGTGCGCTTGAGGACTCGGCTGAACGCCGCGTCGGAGTCGTAGCCCAGGCGCAGACGAGGTACGGGGCGTCGGCGGGAATCTCAGCGCCGCATTGGGGGCATTGACGCGGTGCGATCATTTCCTGGAACTCGCGCCATTACTAACCCGAATCGAGGGAAGGGTTACACGCGACCTAGCCGCCTGCTTGATAAGTGTAAGGTTACAGGCTACAATACGATCAGTGACGATCTGGAGCTTCGCCCACAAGGGCTTGAGGAAGCTCTACCTATACGACGACGCTAAAGCCCTTCCGGCCGAGTCGGTGGACAAGCTTCGAGCGATGCTGACCTTCCTGCAAGACATGAACGACGCGGACGACTTGCGCTCATTTCCCTTGTGGAAAGCCCATCAGCTCGCCGGCAATCGCAAGGGCGTCTGGAGCCTACACGTGACCCGCAACTGGCGGTTGTGAAAAAATGGGGACTGTACCGAGCGCCGCCCACGTAACTTCTTTGTTTTCAATTCGACAAGCGGCGCGAAGCGGACTGTCCCCGATTTTTTCACAGCCCCTGGCGGTTGACGTTCCGGATCGATGACGGCGAGATTCAGGACCTCGACTATGAAGACTATGAAGACTACCACTGACGCGAAACCCATGCGGATGCTGAACCCTGTTCATCCGGGCCGTTTCCTGAGAACCGAGATCATCGAGGCCCACGGCATCTCCGTCACAGCAGGGGCGCGGATTCTAGGCGTATCGCG
>JAKZVK010000594.1:0-3108 GCA_047516085.1 Bryobacterales bacterium | reverse complement strand
TGTCTCTATTTTTACTGTTTCATCCCAGGGGTGCATTCCAGTCACCGAATTGGCCTTCGATGACGCGCCATGAGGCCCATAACGGCCAGTCACAGATTTCCAAAATCATTTTCCTCCATGTTTTCAGACACTTACCTCTCCTAGTACCCCGGCGGCAGCACCCCCGGCACCTATACTGAGGGCGAGGAAACCTTGACCGCGATCGCACCAGCACCAGCCACGGCGCCCCGCCCTTGGACGGCCTCCGCGCATACCCGGCGTACCGATCCGCCGCACCCCGCCGGCCCCGAGGGGCCACCCCGCAGGCGTTCTTCAGACCACAGCGCCGATGGCAGCGCCGCGCGCGAGCCCAGCGACACCGACCCACACGAGATTCCGTCGAGCGCTGTAAGCGCGGCTCCATCAGCGCCCCGGCCCCGACGGCAACAACCCGGCGGGCGCCCATGCACCAGGACCCCGATGGCCCCTATAGAGAGCGGACAAAAGCGGGCCAAAGGCGGCCAAAAGAGGCCACGATCGGCAGGCGCGGCCCGGTACGATTCACGACTCCGGCTTCCACGGTTTTCTGCATCACGGTTCACAGATCACGGATCACGGTCGTTTCCGATCGGCAGTTTGGGCATCACCCATGAATGACATGAATCGCGGGAGTACACTGTGGGCATGCCGCACAAACTGACTCGCCGTGAACTGGGATTGGCCGGCCTGAGCGCCGCCGCCATCGCCTCAACAGCCGCCACGCCTTCCGCGGATGCGGCGGACGCAGGAGCCTCCACGTACACGGGGCCGCTCGATGGGTTCGAGGCCATCGTTAACGCCCATAGGTTCGATCCCGTTGTCTGGGCTCGAGCGCGCCACGACAAAGCACCGCTGCGGATGACCTTCCGCGAGTCGACCACCGAGGCCGCCGAACGTTGGCAGAAGGAGCTGCGATCCAAGGTCACCGAGTTGATCGGCGGCTTCCCCGCAAAGAAAACGCCGCTGAAGTCACAGACCCTCGAGGTGCGTGACTTTCCGCTCTACCGCCGCGAAAAGTTCGTCTTCGAGAGCAAGCCCGGGCTGCTCGTGCTGGGCTATCTGCTCACGCCCAAGTCATCCCAAACGCCGCATCGCACGATGGTCTGCCTCCCCGGCCACGGACGCGGCGTCGACGACATCGTCGGTATCGACGATCATGGCCGCGACCGCACCAACAAAGACGGCTACCAGCACGACTTCGCCATCCAGTGCATCGAGCACGGCTTGGCGGCGGTCGCGATCGAGCAGGTCGGCTTCGGCTGCCGGCGCGATCCAAGAGCCAAGGCCAAAAAGCTCGGTACGTCCTCCTGCCGGCCCGCCGCCGGGGCCGCCTTGCTGCTGGGGGAAACGATGGTGGCCTGGCGCGTTTACGATGTGATGCGCACGATCGACTGGATCGAGACGCGCGACGAGCTGGACGCAACTCGCGTCGGCTGCATGGGCATTTCCGGCGGCGGCACGATCACCACCTTCGCCTCCGCGCTCGAGCCGCGCATCCGCGCTGCCCTCATTAGCGGCTATCTCAACACCTTCCGCGAGAGCATTCTGAGCATCTCGCATTGCATCGACAACTACGTCCCCGGTATCTTGCAGTGGTGCGAGATGTACGATGTCGCGGGGTTGATCGCGCCGCGGCCGCTGTTCGTCGAGTCGGGCGACGAAGACAGCATCTTCCCGGTCGAGGCGAGCCGCGAGAGCTTCGAGCGCGTCAAGAAGGTCTACGCCGTATTCGGCAAGGCCGCTCTCGCGGACCAGGAAGTCTTCGCCGGCAAGCACAGCTTCCACGGGAAGCGAGGTTTGCCGTTCCTAGCGAAGCACTTGTAGAAGGTCAGCCGAGTGAGCGGCTCGCGACCTACAGCGCCGTCCAGCCGCCGTCGATGGCAAGAACCGAGCCGGTGACGAACTCCGCTTCGTCCGAGCAAAGGTAGAGCACCATGTGGGCGATCTCTTCCGGCTTGCCCATGCGGCCGATCGGCTGGCGCGCGTGCACCTGGGCGCGAACCTCGTCCTTCTCGTGCTTGTGGTATTTCTCGAGGTAGCCCTCGACAAACGGCGTGTGCACCGTGCCCGGACAGATGCAGTTGACCCGTAGCTTCCCGGCGTAGTCTCCCGCGAGCTGCCGGGTCAGAGCGACCACCGCTCCCTTGGTCGCGCAGTAGGCGAAACGGCGGCTGACCCCGACCAGCCCGGCGACCGATCCGAGGTTCACGACGCATCCGTGGTCGGACGCGAGCAGCAAAGGCAGGGCGTACTTCGTGACCAGAAACACACCGTCGACGTTGACGCGGAACACGCGCTGAAAGTCATCCAACTCGGTCTCTTCGATGCCGCCGACGTGGGCGATGCCGGCGTTGTTAACGACAATGTCGAGCGCGTCAATTTTCCCGAACACTTGCTTGACCGAGGCTGGGTCCGAAACATCCATCTCGGCCGCCGAAGCGTTGGCGCCGATCTCATCGGCCAGCTTCTGGGCGGCGGCGACTTGCAGGTCGGCGATGATGACCGACGCGCCAGCTTGCACAAGCGTCCGGACCGTTGCTTCGCCGATGCCACTCGCACCGCCGGTAACAAGCGCGCGGCGGCCATCGAGTCGAAAAGGTGTCTTCATGGGTGATTTGACTTTGGTCTCGCAACAGAGCCGCTGACGGGCGCGGCTCTAGCGCTCCTACACTACGGGTTCATGCCGCCGTGCTCCCCTAATCGGACTTCTGCGCCCCGCCGGGCAAGTCGGGTTGGGCCATGATTTGCCTGATCTGCTCGCAATGCCGGAGCTTGTGGTAGCCGATGTAGTAGTACCACTGCAAAGCCGTCAGATCGCCGTACTTCTTGTTGGGGTGCCGATAGATGTGCCCCTCGAGGTCGGGTGCCAGTTCGATCGACCGTAGCAAGCTGCGGTGGGCGCGCCGGTAGAACTCCTGTACCTCGGCCTTGCTCTTGAGGCGGTTCGGTGGCTTGAAGAATTCAGCGCGTTTTTGGGGGCTCAGCATCTGGGTGCGAACCATCTTCTCCTTGCCGGCGAGAGTCTTGGCCTTGGCGAGATCCTTGTCGGCTTGCAGCGCGTTAGCCACGACCCCCTGCAGGTCGTTCTCC